>NZ_JAAUWR010000014.1:0-130671 GCF_014694495.1 Aliivibrio sp. S10_S31
CTTTGCTCATGCTGTTCGTGGTCATTGGGGTATAGAGTCGATGCATTGGTCTTTAGATGTCAGTATGCGAGAAGATGAATGCCAAATATTACTTGGAAATGGTGGTCAAAATTTCGCACGTTTTCGTTATATAGCGCTTAATTTACTGAAGAAAAATAAAGGCAAAGACAGCGTAAACTTAGCTCAAATGAAATCATTAATGAATGATGAGTACAGAGAAAAGCTAATGTTTGGTTAAAAAACGTTCATGCGTTTGCCGTGAGGTTACGCTATTTTCGATGTGCCTATTAACGGTTCGTTATCACAAATATTATTTGGAACATTGCTATTTATATCAGCAAGTTTGACGCTTGGTTTGGTAATTTCAACAATAGCAAAAACACAGTTGCAAGCGATGCAAATGACGATCTTTATACTCCTTCCATCTATACTGTTATCTGGTTTTATGTTTCCGTACGAAGGTATGCCTGTCATAGCTCAATGGATAGCAGAAGTATTACCCGCAACCCACTTTATGCGATTGATTAGAGGTATCGTATTAAGAGGAGCTGATTTAATGGACTTATGGCGTGATACGATTTGGATGATAGTGTTTACATTAATAGGACTGTTTATCGCGTCTAAACGCTTTAAGAAATCGTTGGATTGATTGGTTAAATTTATTGTAAATTTTGAGCTAACAAAAATTGTTTCTGAAGGAATTCAACCTTATTGTTATGATACATCTGCGATAACAGATACATAACAGACGATTACTGCTAGGAAATACTTATCCAGAGAATCGTACAGCCTGTATGGTTCCGTGTTGTATTTTATTAGAACTTGGACTTAGCTTCGCTAGAGGTCATGCAAAATGGTTCGCAGAGAAAAATTAATCTCTACCTAAAAGTCTTATAACAGAATGAATATCCATCTATGAGCATTATTTTTACCTCAATAAAAAGTTAAATATCAAGATCAAAAGTTTTAAGCAATAGTCGACAATCATGACTAAGTTTAATTCTTAGAAGTAGTATCGTTATTTGTCACCGCTCTCAAATCTGTTCCTTTCTTCACATATTGTTTCAACAGGCCATTAGCGTTGCACTAATTACCTGAAATCAGGAGTAAGCTGTTTTTTAAATGGACTAGATATAGTTGCTTGTTATAATTAAAGTCATATGCATATTAGGTATATGTTTAAAGTGATATAGGTAATAGTTATTTTTACCATTCTGTTTTTTAAGTGCCCCCCAATTACCATATTACACTGCAATTTACACCTATATAATGTTACAGGTGTAAATTGCAATGTAATATGTGACTATGAGATAAATTTATCAGCGGTAGATCACAGTGACTGAGTTTAGTTTATATCCATCATTAGATATCGTAAATAAAAGAGCGTTAACATCAAAATCAGCAATAGAAATAACGCAAAGAAAAGGGAATGAAAAAAAAGAAATAGGAAGCCCTCTAGATATTGCTTTTACTTATCAAAATTCAGGTGCTGATTGGATACATATAGTAGACCTTGATGCTGCATCAGGTAAAAAAGATAATAGTGATATTATTATTAGTATTATAAAAAACAAAAATATAAAAATGAAAACACAAGTATGTGGAGGAATCAGGACAATAAAACAATTGGATAAATATATAAATGCAGGATGTTCAAGAGTAAATATTAGTTCCATGGTTTTTGATAACCCTAAGCTCTGTGAGTTAATTTTAAAAGAATATGGGGATAAAGTAGCTATAGCGCTAGATGTTAAACTAGTGGGTTTTAACTATCAACTAACGACTCAAGGCTGGAATAAATTACAAGGTAGTTTGTGTTCTACTATTGAATGGCTTGAACAATGCGGATGTACTCGCTATGTAGTTACCGATACTAATAAAGGTGGAATGATGAATCGCCCCAATATAACTTTAATTAATGAGGTTCTAAAAATGACTAATAAACCTATTATTTCAGGAGGAGGGATTTCAAATTTAAGTGATATAAGAACTTTAAAATCCACTGGAGTTGAGGGTACAATTCTGGGGCAAGTTATTCACAGTAATAAGCTCCCGCTTAATAAATTTATTGATGAAGCTAAAGTATTAAATTATGCGTATTAGATTATCAGATGTGGGAATTTTAGGTGATGTAAGATTCCAGAAAGACTTGATTACCTCTGATGATGGTTTTTTAGAATTTTATTTAAATACAACTGAAATAGATGGTTTTTTATTGTCAAGAGGGAAACGATATTATTCTGAACTAACGTGTAACGATTTAATTGTAGATATAAAGAAATATCATCTAAGATATAAATCTACAAATTGCTTATATTACAAATATATACTGATTGATCACACTTTAAATGGAATGGTTCGTTTGTTGGATATTTTAGTTTCTTATAATGAAGCTAAATTAATCAATTATTATATTGATAAAATAAAACAATTATCCGTTTTAATTATTAACTTTTTCATGGGGAAAGAGCTGTTTTCTTTGTCTGACTATTCTATGGATTTCCCTAAATATCTTGGACTTAAAAAAACAAGGATATATCTTGAAGGTGATAACCACCTTTTGTCATTATTGTCTGTAATGCAAATGCCAGCTTCAGATGTGTGTGTAGGCGTATTATTTGGTGGTGCAGTAAGCGCTTCGATTTATTCTGCTTATCATCATTCTCAACTTAATTATGTGAAATTGTCTTGCTATGACGATGTGAGCTTCAACAGTGAAAATCTATGGGGGGCAGAGATTAACAACAATACATCCGTGCTCATCTTAGATGATAACTGTGGAACCGGTAAGACTTTGAAGCTAGCACAACAAATTTTAAAAAATAATTATCACATTAATGCCAAAATTGCAGCAATAGAACTTCATTGGGAAAAATTATTAAGGATCAAAGGATATAGGCATCAAGATGTTATTTTTGATGTGAATTCTTTAGATTATTTGACTCCATTGAGTGTTAGGCATCACCACTTATTAAATCAACTTGTCACCAACAATGAACAAATAAAAATGCACCGAACAAGTGTTAATGAGTGGATTGAATACTCACAGGTTATTCTAAGTTTATTAGCCGATTTAGGAGAAGTGGCTCCGGATCTAGAACAATTAAAAAATGCATGGGATTAGGTAAAGGTAATCAATAGATATTAACAATCGCGATTCTAAAGGATTTATATGAAAGCTCACATTATTTGGGACTGGAACGGTACACTTTTGAATGATTTTCATGTTTCTCTTTCTGCTACAAATCAGGCATTAACAGGTATTGGTTGCTTACCTCTCACTTCAGATGAATATCGTTCAAATTATAGTGTACCTGTTCACGATTTTTACTATAACGTGTTAGGTAGAACTCCAACCAGCAGGGAGTGGAACAAAATTGGTCAAATATTCAATAATATATATAAACAAGAAGTTCTTAATGCTTTACTCGCGGATGAAGGAATGGATCTACTTAAAAGTAGAAACCATCAATCAATATGCTCATTAATGGAATATAACCTTTTAATTCGTATGCTAAATGATTTTAAAATCTCTCATTTATTCTTAGATATTTACGGAAGAAACGATCCTTTGTCAAAAGAAGGAAAACATAAACATTTAGAGCAACATGTTCATAATTTATTGAATAAACACTCTGTAACGAAAGAGGAAATTGTAGTGATAGGTGACACAGAAGATGATGCCAACTCAGCATATTCATTGGGAATTCCTGCAATTCTTTATTCTGGAGGCACTTATAGTTATCAACGTTTGGTCAATACAGGGAGTCCTGTTGCTAAAACACTGAAAGAAGCTGTTCATCTTGCTGATAATATAATAAAAGAGAGGCATTTATGTTTAAAGCCGTTGTAGGGCTTCAATTTGGAGATGAAGGAAAAGGTAAATTTGTTGATTTTTTAGCCTGTGACTATCAACATATAGTGAGGTTTAATGGTGGAGCAAATGCTGGTCATACTGTTATCGTTAGTGGGAAGCACGCTGCATTTTCACAAATACCAGCCACAGTTACTGATGGTAAATCTTTATATATTTGCCAAGGAGCTTTAATCAGTATGGAAAGAATGATTCAAGAGATCGACTTTATTCATTCAGTATGCCCAAATAGTAAAATTTATATTGACCCTCGATGCCATATTGTCATGCCGATTCATGTTCAACTAAATAAAGCCTCAGAAGCCTATAAAGGAGAGAAAAAAATAGGGTCCGTTGGTGTTGGCGTTGGTGCTTGTTTTGAAGATAAATCAAATCGTGTGGGTATACGACTAATAGACCTTATTGATGAGGATACACTGAAAGCTAAACTGCAAACTCTTTGGAAAATAAAAGATAAACAGATTTCCAATGTTTTTGGTGGGGAATTAACGCTTTGTTTTTATAAGGAATTAAAGCGTTTATCTCTATTGGGAAAACGGCTTCAACCTTATTTTTGTTTTACTAATGACTTTATCAAAAAACTTCTAGATAATGGTATCGATGTATTATTAGAATCTTCCCAAGCTACTTTTCTCGATAACAGTTTTGGCACTTACCCATATACAGTCGCTTATCAAACATTAATTCAGAGTTGTTTTACATCAATGGGGGTTCCAGCGGAAAAACTTAATGTATTAGGGGTAATGAAGTCTTACATGATTAGAGTTGGTAATGGACCATTACCAACAGAGGTAAATGACGAGCAAGCTCTCTATATTAGACAAAGAGGGAATGAATTTGGCACTGTTTCTAATCGCCCTAGAAGGTGTGCATGGCTCGATTTAGCGCTTATTGAGCATGCAATTCAATTAAATGGTGTTAATGAAGTAAGTATAACAAATGTAGATGTACTATCTAACATACAAAACTTGAAGGTATGTGTCGGATATCGTCTTAACGGGTTAGAAGTATGTATAAATGAAGCTTTATTACACTTCGACCATGTTGAGCCTATTTATGAACAGTTTGATAGCTGGCCTGAACTTTATGGCACTTATTATTGCATAGATGATTTACCATTTAATTTAATAAAGTACCTTTCGTTTATCCAATCGAAAATAAGTGCAGATATACGGTATATATCTTATGGACCAGATAGAAATAAAACGCTTAGAATTAATTCTGAGGAATTTAAAGCACAAGTAAAAATCACAATGGAAGCAATAGTATGATTTCATATGTCACTGGATTCATGTTTTCTAAAAATATCAAAAATGTCGCATTAATCAAAAAAATAAAACCGACATGGCAAAAAGGGTTATATAACGGTATTGGGGGGAAAGTAGAATGTAACGAGACAGCATCTGAGGCAATGGCTCGTGAATTTGAAGAGGAGACAGGGGTGAAAACACACCCTGATGAATGGAGGTTATATACCATCATTACTTCTCCGAATGAATACGAAATATCCTTTTTCTTTATGATAAGTGACCAAGCTTACTTTGTGCAAACCATTGAAAAAGAGGTGGTGTCTATTTATCAAATAAACCAATTACCTGAAAATACCATTTGGAATCTACGCTGGCTAATTCCACTTGCGTTAGACCCCAAACTGACCTTTAGGTCTCCATTAAAACTGAACGAATTTTCAAGAGTATAAACAATAATTATAGGATGTCACTTAATAAAATGTTTAAATAAGAGGGAGTAATTATTTCATTCGGTTGCGGATATCATCGTGTAACTTGGAAACTAATGTTCCCTAATATGGACTTCGAATATATTAGCGCAAACCAACTCCGTTATCTGTCAATTATAGTTGCAATATCGGGGCGGATAATACGTTTTTATTTCAATCTAAAGCTTGTGTACCTTAAGCGATAAAAATCACATTTCCGCAGATACAAACCCAAATATGGCGGGTTTCGCTATAGAACCATTCTTGATGTTGTTGGCAGCATGGGCAGACTATTTTATCCATAAGTTTCCCTTATATTTTTTTATTATCAAGATCTAGTATGGGAAGAAAACTTATCAAATCAAAATATGAGCTTGTGAGTCTCAATTCGACATAAGCAACACTTTGATGTAACTATGAGATTAGTTAATAGCAATACGTTTATTTTAATTACACTTTTAAGAGATAAGCGTCGTAAATTTTGCGGGCTGTCACATTATGAATGTTGTCTCTGTGTATAAAATGAGAATCCAAAAAAGAAAGTATGCTCAAGGAGGAGTCATGTTTTTATTGGAAGGGTTAAGCCCACTGACAGAGTTAATTATATGGATAAGTTATGCCATCACGATTGTAATTTGTGCGTTGACGGTTGCTGTTATCGTTGAATTCAGTAAAAAAGAGTAAGATACGATGACTTATCCTAAAAACAAAAAAAGAGCACATTGATAATGTGCTCTTTTTTATTTAAACCAGAAAAATTAAAGTGTTGTAATCACATCTTCCATTGGTAAACGTGCTTTTGGTAGACCGTGGTTATAATCTTCGCCATCTTTGTGATAACCCAAAGCAAGGGCAAAATCACATACATAGCCATCTAATTCATCTTTAAACTCTTCACCAATCAATGCTGAGTCAACACCTTCCATTGATGTTGATGCAATGCCCATACGAGCAAGAGTATGCAGCGTGTTACCTAGAGCAATATAGCTTTGTGCTTTTGTCCAGTTACCATTAAAGCCTGCTTCGTTAGTATTTAATTCAACAAAGCCAAAAGCGCCATCTAGCATATCGTTGTAACGCTCAGCAGGTAAGTGGCCAGAAGCAACTTCTGCATCCACTACTTTACGGTATTGGTCTTTTGTATAGTTTGGGTTGTGTGCAAATAAAATCGTGTGCGATGCTTCTTTTGCGTGTGGTTGATTAAATTCAAACATGTTCGCAAATGTACCATGAAAACGTTCTTTTGCTTCTTCACTTTCAAGAACAATGAATTTCCAAGGCTGAGAGTTAATTGAAGATGCAGATAGACGAATCGCTTCTTTAATTACGTCCATATCTTCTGCTGAAATGCGCTTTGTTGCGTCGTATTTTTTAGCAGTATAACGAGAATTTAAATCAGCAATAATTGGGTGAGTCATATGAGCTATTTCCTAAATCTGGTGAACAAAAGCGCGAGCTTATATTTTCTTTACTCGTCGTTGATGTGAGTAAGATAAAGAAAATCAAAGACGAGAAAAAGAGATGAAAGATCCAATCACTATGGAATAAAAGTTCCATAATTGTTGACCTGTCTATAGCTTTACAGTTTATGATGGGTATCAATTGAACGGTAAGTCTTATTTAACAGGAGCCAACCATGTACCGTATATCACAACTTGCAGAGTTAGTGGGGTTATCAAGAACGACCTTACTCTATTACGAAAAATTGGGTTTGATAAAAGGCGAACGTTTAAACAATGGTTACCGTCAATACAGTGAGAAAGATGCGCAACGATTGGTGTTATTACAAAACCTTCAAGCGGGTGGATTAACGCTTAAAGAGTGCCAAGCTTGTCTTGATGCCAAAGTGAACCGTGAGGTTTTAGTTGAGCGTTTAGAGCAATTGGATCAAGAGATAGAGCAAAAACAAAACTCACGCCAGTTGCTTGCCGCTTTATTAGGAGAAAGCAGTTTAACAGACTGGCACGAGTCATTAGACCAACTAGCACCAGAAGCGCATATTGAGTGGTTAATGAAACAAGGCTTTGATGAAAAGCAAGCAATGAGACTGAAATGGTTATCTAAAGATATGAACGAACATGAACGCTACATGCAAGATTTTGATTTGATTTTTAAAGAGTTAGAAAGATGGGGGCCAGGTTCTGAAAGTGACACATTAAAAGCATTACAGAAAGTACCTAATAAACCAATGACATTACTTGAAATTGGTTGTGGACAAGGTATTGCGACTGAGCTTTTTGCTCGACATTCCGATGCGATGATTATCGCAGTTGATAACGAAGAGTTTGCACTCAAGCATTTAATGGAAAAAATGCAACAAAATGGTTTAGAAGATAAGATCACAACGGTGTGTGCAGATATGGCTAAAATGCCGTTTGAGACAAAGAGTTTTGATCTTATTTGGTCAGAAGGCAGTGCCTACATCATGGGAGTACAAAATGCTTTAAAAGCATGGAAACCATTATTAAGTGAAGATGGTGTTCTTGTGGTAAGCGATTTAGTTTGGAGTACGGATAAACCAAGCGAGAGTGCCTTGTCTTTTTGGAAAAAAGAGTACCCAGATATGGTGTCAGTTTCAGATCGAATTAAGCATGCACAACAAGCGGGTTATGAGGTTATTGAGCATTTCTCTCTTAGTGATGCAGCATGGGAAGCGTATTATCACCCTTTAATTAAGCGATTAGATACATTAAAAGATAAGTTAATAGATTCTCCTGTATTAATTGATTTTAAGAATGAAATAACCGCATTTAAACAGCGAAAAAATGAGTTCGATTATGAGATTTTTATACTAAGGTCTCGTTAAGAACAAAAATTACTGACCTGTTTATCAATTTACCGATTATGCTTTGAAAGATGATAAAACATATAAGGTTGTGGAATGGATTACTCTCAATATCATGTTGAACAAACTCAAGAAATTACGGATCTGGTTACTCGCACTTTTTCAAAATCAGAAGGGGTTGATGAAGGCACACTGATTGGTGCATTAATCAAAGATCTTTTTGCAACAACAGATCCTGATGATATGTTTATTTTTGTTGCGAAAGATAACGACAAAATTGTCGGAAGTATCTTTTTCACACGCTTAACATTTGAGATAGATACAACGGCATTTTTGCTTTGCCCTGTTGTGATTGATGCTGAATATCAAAAAAAAGGGGTTGGTCAGGCGCTTATTAATCATGCTATTGAGGTTTTGAAACAAGAAGGTGTTGAGTTGGTATTTACTTATGGTGAGCCAAAGTTTTATGAAAGGGTTGGTTTTGAGGTCATAAGCGAAGAGCAATTTAAGTCTCCAATTCCATTGAGTTATTTGTATAGCTGGTTAGCTCAATCTTTAAATGATGAAGCATTAACTTATATTCCAGGGCGTTCAAAGTGTGTTGCTGCTCTTAATAATTTGCGACTCTGGTAACCGTTACTCATTGCTTCTTTAGTATATCGATAAAAAGGGATAATCGTACTTTGTAGTAAGTACAATTATCCCTTTTTGCGTATATTTATCCATTCTATTCACCTTTCCAGTATGAATGTTTAGACAGGACGTATTTGATTTGGCATTCTCATTATTATAATAACACTAAGGCATATTCGCCTTTAAAAGGATAATAATGAAAATAGGAATAATCGGCTTAGGTGACATTGCGCAAAAGGCGTATTTGCCCATCATTACTCAGCTTCCGGGTATCCAACCGCTTTTTTGTACACGAAACCCTGACACGCTCATACAATTATCGTCTAAATATCGTATAGAAGGGACTTGCCAAGATTATCATCAGCTTCTAAAAATGGGTGTGGATGCCGTGATGATCCATGCTGCAACTCAAGTTCATTTTGATATCGCTTCTTTTTTTCTGAAAAATGGTATCCCAACCTTTGTTGATAAACCTCTTGCTGATTCCGCACAAGAAGCGGAGTTGCTGTATACGATTGCAGAACAATATAACACCCCGCTTTACGTTGGATTTAACCGCCGACATATTCCATTGTATAACCAATTTGTACCAGAGCTTGCGAACGGAACGATAGGTAAATTGCGTTCATTACGTTGGGAAAAACATCGTCATGCTTTACCGGGTGATTTACGGACCTTTATTTTTGATGATTTTATCCACCCATTGGATAGTGTGAATCTAAATGCTCAGTCCACCATTGATGATGTGCATGTTATTCATCAAATGCAGGGAGGACAGCTAGCAAGATTAGACGTTCAATGGCAAGTTGAAGAGACAATATTACATGCTTCAATGGATCGTCATTTTGGAGTGACAACAGAGCGAGTTTCTGTTGGTTATGAAAATCAATCTCTTGAGTTTTCATCGTTTGTTGAAGGACGACAATGGCTGGATAACACAGAGCAAAAGTTAGTATTGAAAGATTGGACGCCAATGCTAACAAGTAAAGGATTTGAAGCCATGATTAAAGATTGGATTCGAGTGGTGGAAAAGGGCAAATTATCAACCGCAACCGCTGATCGTAATCTTGCCAGTCACCAATTGGCAGAGGCTGTGTATCAGAAAATACACAACCAATTGAAATAATAACTACTTGAGTCTTCTTGATAGTTTTATATAAACAAATAAAGACAAAAATATGATCGCACCTCCAGTTAATTTCTGAGGTGCGACGACTTCATTAAGAATGCTAATACTAAGTAAAAGAGTCCAAATTGGCTCTAGTATCATGATGAGTGAAGCGGTTTCAATGTTGACTGAGAATTGCCCGAGTGTTTGTGCAAGGTATCGAATTGCTGTGGCAACAATGGTAGAAATCAAAAACCAAAAGATGGCGTGTTGAGTGATTTCAAATGGAGGATGAGAATTAAAAGAGGCATATAAGCATCCACTAATACCGACAATAAATAGCTGAACACAAATCGATAGCAATGGTGTTATTGAGCCAATAATGCGTTTATTAAGAACAAAATGCATCGAAAGCAGTAATGAAGAAAGCATAAAGCCAAGTTGACTTACCTCCAATTTCCAGCCATTTCCTAAAGTAAGTAATATCATTCCAAGAACCGATATTGGTAGAGCAATCCAAAAGGCTTTATTGGGTTTATTGCGAAATAATATCCATGAAATTACAGGTGCGATGATCATCGCTAAACTCATGATGAATGCGCCTTCAGCAAGCGATGTGGTGATGGATACAGCGTATACCCAAACTTGCAGAGCAAAAGACAGCACTAAGCCTACGCCACTCAATGCTAATATTTGTTTGCCAGTTAATGTGCGAAATTGTTTGAAACAGAATGGAGCGAGCACAAAACTAGCCAGTAGAAATCGAGCACCGATAAAAATATCACCCGGTATGGTCATCACAACCATTTTTGATGCTCCCCAGCCGATAGCAGCCAGAATGGTGGCAATAATTAGGTAAATCATTCCGCGCATGATGTTATCTCTTGATAAAAATGACGATAATACCAGTGTTATGGTTATTTATAAAAAATAACCCCACTCAAAAGAGCAGGGTTATGTGCAGATCGTTCGCTTGTCTTAAATTAGTGAGCGGCTTGGTATTCTGGGTAATCAACAAGCCCTTGTTGTGCGCCACCAAATAGCGTATTTGGATCGTGCTCTGCTAATGGGTAATCGTTTTTAATACGACTAGGCAAATCAGGATTCGCAATAAATGGGCGACCAAATCCAACTAGATCTGCAAGGTTGTCTGTCAGTGCTTGCGCCGCTTTACCTGTATTATAACGACCAGCATAAATAATCGTGCCTTGGTAAGCTTCACGAATCGCTGTTTTAAATTCCGCTGGTGTCTCAGGGGCATTATCCCAGTCCACTTCTGCAATGTGCATATAAACCACGTTGAGTTTGTTTAATAATGCTGCTGCTGCCGTGTAGGTTTCTACTGGTGTTTTATCGACTGTGCCATTTAGAGAAGTAAATGGAGCAAGGCGAACACCAACACGCTCATGACCAATGGCTTCATTTACTGCTTCGACAACTTCGCCTAGAAAACGCAGACGATTTTCGATAGAACCACCGTATTCATCGGTACGGTTGTTCGCTTCAGAGTCAATGAATTGATTAATTAAATAACCATTGGCTGCGTGAAGCTCAATACCATCAAAGCCTGCTTCAATCGCGTTTAATGCCGCTTGGCGATATTCTGCGATAACATCGTTAATATCTTGCTGAGTCATTTCACGAGGCTCAACAACATCAACAAAACCTGGAGCATTAGTACCGTTATCGATGAATACTTTTACGTTCTCAGCCTTAAGTGCAGAAGAAGAAATCGGTTGTTGACCACCAATGTTTTCAGGGTGAGTAACACGACCTACATGCCAAAGTTGAGCGAAAATAGTACCGCCTTTAGCGTGAACGGCATCAGTCACTTTTTTCCAACCACGGATCTGGTCTTGAGAATAAATTCCCGGAGTCCATGCGTAGCCTTGGCCCATCTCTGAGATTTGAGTGCCTTCCGCGATAATAAGGCCTGCACTTGAACGTTGAGCATAGTATTCAGCCATCATATCGTTCGCTACATTACCCGGTTGACTTGCACGAGAACGAGTCATAGGAGGCATAACGATACGGTTTTTTAGTGTCAGATTACCAAGTTGCATTGGCTGAAATAGTGCATTTTTCATCAATAAATCCTCTTAGTTGCTTAATTGAATAAGCTCAATTTGATAACCATCCGGGTCCGTAATAAACGCAATATGCGTTGTACCGCCTTTTACTGGTCCTGCTTCACGAGTCACGTTACCACCTAATGCTTTGATATTATCGCAAGCCGCGTAAATATCTTGGACGCCTAAAGCTAAATGACCAAATGCATTACCCATGTCGTAGTTATCGGTATCCCAGTTGTAAGTTAACTCGATAGTTGTTCCGCCTTCCTCATAACCAACGAAAACGAGTGTATAGCGATATTCACTGTTTTCGCTGTGATCGAGCACTTTCATCCCCAAAACTTTAGTATAAAATTCAATAGATTGTTTTAAGTCTGTTACTCTGATCATCGTATGTAGAAATTGCATGATTTCACCTTGCCAGTGCTGATAGTTGTCGTTTGTATGAGTTAACGATACGTAAAATGACCAAACTTAGGAAATTATGATTTTTTATTGATTTGATAATTTTCTGTTATTAAGTTCGGAAGGTTTTAATAACGAATACAAAAATGCCGCAGTATTATCTGCGGCATTTTCAAATTTAAAACGTATGGATTAAGCGCATTCTTTCTTTGGTTTTCTCTTCTTGTAAACCACACAGAAGTTGCCACGTTTGGTTCGGCATTTAGAACAACGCTCACAATCGACTTCGGCTCTGTTGCCTTCTTTCCAACGTTTGATTAGCTGAGGCTCTGCAAGTAAAGGACGCGATAAAGCGAAGTATTGGATATTCGTTTCTTCAGCAATCTTTTCAATGGCATTAATGTCGTTTAGACCACCAACGGTGATCACAGGAACGTTAACATCTTGGCTGATCACATTACCATATTCATGGAAATAACCTTCTTCTTGAAGTGTATAGCCATCAAAAGATTCACCAACAAGTGTGCTTGCATTACCGTGAATGTTACCTGAAATGATGATCCCATCAACACCGATCTCTTCCAGTTTTTTACAGATGATTCGAGTCTCATCGAACGTTAAACCACCTTCAAAGAACTCAGAAGCCGTCAGTTTTACTAGGATAGGGTAATCATCACCCACTTGTTTTCTGATCTCAGCGTAGATCTCTAGTAAGAAACGCATACGATTATCTAAGCTACCGCCGTATTCGTCTTCACGACGGTTGTAATAAGGACTTAAAAATTGGTTGATTAAATAAGTGTGAGCCGCATGGATTTCAACCCCATCAAAGCCAGATTCTTTTGCTCTTCGGCTTGCTTTGGCAAACGCATCAACAATATAGTCGATTTCGTCTTTTGTCATCGCCTTGCCTTGTGTTTGTGTACCACGTTCACACACATCACTTGGAGCAAAAATAACGCGTTCGCCAACGTTATAAGTTGTTTTGGTGCCACCATAAGCAAGCTGCATAACAATTTTTGAATCATTTAGGTGTACAAGCTCAGTCAGCTTTTTGTACTCTTCAATGAAAGAATCGTTATACATACCCATCATGCCAGCGTTGGGTTTTTCTTCTTCAACAATGTTTGCATAGCCAGTAACAATTAAGCCAACTTCACCTTTAGCGAGCTCTTCGTAGATATCGTATAACTTGTCTGTCATATGGCCGTCTTCTGTTGCCATATTTTCCCACGTTGCACTTCTCATGAAGCGGTTTTTAAGTGTCATGCTGCCAATGCGGGTTTCGGTAAACAAAGTGCTCAAGTGTGTTCCTCTATTACTGGTTTTATTTTATGGGGCGATTTTAGCGTCAATATAAAGCAAAAAACTTAATCTGTATTAAGTTCATGTCATATCCGATTAAACAACAAACAAAATAGGGATAATTATTCTTACATCTTCCCTATATTGCTGTTTTTATATGATTTTTTTTGGTCATTTATAGAACACTATTTTTGAAAACTTATGTTGCACGAGTTTCGCCGCAAACTTCTTGGTGTTTTTATCGATGCTGTGTATGTTTACCCAATATTAATGAATAAGTACCAATGAAAATGGGGTGCTCTTATTCTCTCTAGCAGTTGTGGGACAATAGATGAATACAATCAAACAACCTAAAGGGATATTCCATATTATTGCAATCCAAATGTGGGAATTCTTTAGTTACTACGGTATGCGCTCTTTATTAATTCTTTTCTTAACGGAAAAGTTATTAATGTCAGACCAACATGCCTACGCTTTGTATGGTGCGTATACATCGCTTGTGTATGTGACTCCTATTATTGGTGGTTATTTAGCGGATAAATATTTAGGTAACTACTGGTCGGTAATTTTAGGCAGCTTACTAATGGTGGGTGGACACTTTGTATTGAGTTTTCCAAGTAGCGATCACACCATTTTGTATATTGCGCTTTCTTTAATTATCTGTGGTTACGGTTTCTTTAAAACTAACTCAAGTTGTTTGTTAGGTGAGCTATATCAAACCAAGGAACAAGAGCGTGGCCGTGAGGCGGGTTTCTCCATCTCTTATATTGGTGGCAATATTGGTTCGATGATTTCTCCGATTCTATGTGGTTTTGCTGCAATGAAATGGGGATGGCACGTGGGTTTCTCGCTTGCAGGGATTGGGATGCTACTTGGCCTATGTATCTTCATGACAGGTCGTAAAAACTTTTCTCACGTAAGTAAACCAAATTTACCAGCACTTCAGAAAAAAAGTGCAGGCATTCCACATTGGTCATTGCTACTTGCTTCATTGGTTGTTGCTGCTGTTGGTTTAGTATTTGTGCTTAAAAACTTATGGGCAGGTTATATTCTATTAGTGATTTGCTTAATGTCTTTGGTGCACATCATCAACTTATACCGTAAGAGTGATGAAGAAGATCGTCAAAAGCTAAATTCCATCATGTATTTTATGTTGTTTGGTACGGTATTTTGGGCGTTTGACCAACAAGGTGGTAGCTCAATTAGCCTATTCATTGAACGTAATATAGATACCAATATTGGTGGTTTTATTATCCCGACGGCTTTTTTCCAATCCATTAACCCAATTGCTGTGATTGCAGGTGGTGCTGCGGTGGCGTGGCTATGGAAAATGTTAGATTCAAAAAGCATTTCAGTGAGAACACTAACAAAGCTGAATATCGGTCTTTTATTGCTTACTGCTGGCTTTAGTTTAATTACTTTGTCATCAAAATTAGCAATGGCAAGCGGTCAAACTACCTTTGTTTGGTTATTGATTGGTCTACTGTGCATTGGGGTGGCAGAACTGTTTATTGACCCTGTGGCATTAGCTGCGATTACACGTCTAAATCCACACGGTGCAACAGGAACGTTAGCAGGTATTTATATGCTTGCTGGTGGCTCGGTAGCAAATTATCTTGCTGCAGATATTGCTCAGTTCACATCGACGGGTACGGGTGAAAATGCAGGAACATTGGATTTAATTGTATCGGCAACGCAATATCACCATGTATTTCAAAGTATCCTTTTTGTAACAATTGGCGTGTTTGTTTTAGGTTTATTGGTGGACTTTAAACACCGTAAACAAGCAACTATTTAATTCCATTATAAATAACAGCAAGCTGCCATGGCTTGCTGTTCCTTACCTCTTTCCTCTTAATCATTCAAATTCCCCTTAACTTTTTAGAATTAATAAATGCCGAATTGCTGTATTCCAATTTAGTTGTCATGATAATGTCAGTATAAAATGTTGCAAAATGTTTCTGTTAGTAACTTTGTGTAAATTGTTGATCATTAAGTGGTCATCTCTGTTTTTCAAAATTGATAATTTAGATTCCATTTATGGCTAGTGATAAGTAAATGTTAAAAACGTAAGTTGGTTGTGTAATGCGTAAAAATGCATAAAAAAAGAAGCAATCACAACACATACACAGGGATTAATTTATGTCTAACTTGAATGTATTCAAGCAGCCTAAGCAGTTTTATCTGATCTTTTCTATAGAGTTTTGGGAGCGTTTTGGCTTCTATGGCATGCAAGCAATTTTAGCGGTTTATCTGGTTAAAATTCTAGGAATGTCAGAGTCTGAATCATTTGTACTTTTCGGTGCTTTCTCAGCGCTTATTTTTGGCTCAGTTGCTATCGGTGGCTGGGTTGGTGATAAAGTCATTGGTACCAAACGAACCATCACTTTAGGTGCCTTGATATTGACCATTGGTTACGCACTATTAGGTGTGTCGGCATCGGCGGGTAATATTGGTGGTTCTGGTCTAATTTATGTCGCAATGGGCTTTATTACTATGGGTAATGGTCTATTTAAAGCGAACCCATCAAGTCTATTAGCTAAAGTTTATGATCAAGACGATAACCGTTTAGATGGTGCATTCACAATGTACTACATGGCGATTAACCTTGGTTCATTCTTCTCTATGCTGTTAACGCCTTGGATTGCGAACCAGTTTGGCTATGGCATGGCATTTAGTGTGAGTGCGGTTGGTCTGATCATCACTGTTCTTAATTTCGTTATGTGTTCTCGTATGGTAAAAGGTGTTGGCTCAGAACCGGATCTTATCGCAGTAAATAAAACACATTATTTAGGTGTTGTTGCAGCAACCGTTGCTCTTAGTTTCTTATGTTCAGTATTACTGCAAAACTTGTTTTACGCTCACGCAATTTTAGTTGTGGTTGGTATTGCGATTGTTGCACTTTACATGAGAGAAGCGTTTAAAATCTCTGGTTTAGAGCGTGCAAAAATGCTGGTAGCGTTCGTATTAATGCTGCAAGGCGTTGTGTTCTTTGTACTTTATTTCCAAATGCCAACGTCATTAAACTTCTTTGCAATTCATAATATCGAACACAACATTCTGGGTATTTCTGTTGCTCCTGAGCAGTTCCAAGCACTAAACCCATTCTGGATCATGATTGCGAGCCCAATCCTAGCAATGGCTTACACAAACTTAGGTGAGCGTTTTGCGATGCCTTACAAGTTTGCTTTCGGTATGGTGCTGTGTGCATTGTCTTTCTTAGTTCTAAAGTTCGGTGCTAACTTTGCAAATGAAGATGGCATCATGAGCTCTAACTGGTTGGTTATCTGTTACGCTTTCCAATCGTTAGGTGAGCTTTTAGTGTCTGGTCTCGGTCTTGCGATGGTAGCTCAACTGGTACCACAACGTATGATGGGTTTTGCAATGGGCATGTGGTTCCTTACATCAGCAACAGCAGCGGTTATCGCAGGTTGGGTTGCAGCATTAACAACTGCACCTGCAGGCTTAACTGACGCGAACCAAACACTGGCTATCTACAGTGATGTATTTGGTAAGATTGGTTATGCAACTGCAGGTGTTGCCGTTATTACGCTATTAATTGCGCCTAAGTTAACTCGTATTATTCGTGGTGAATCTGAAGGCCAAACAGAAGCAGCAAACGCATAATTAAGATTTGCATCAGCTTAATGTGATTAGGCTGAAATAATAAAAAACCAGTGTTATTCCTTCTTATCACAGAAGAAATAGGCTGGTTTTTTTGATCTCGGCTTATAAATTTGAACAATAGGATAGGTGAGTTCTTCCACTCTGGATTAGGATTAGCATAAATCGAATTGTGAAGGATAAACACATGAAAATAAAAGCAGGTTTATGTGCGCTATTGGCTATGTTCTCTTTTAATAGCTGGAGCTCAGAGCGAAGTGAACAAGCGTGGGAGCAAGTAGAGCAAGGCGCATTATTAATTGATGTGCGAACTCCTGGGGAATTTAGCCAAGGGCATTTAGATGGTGCAACGAACTACCCGTTAAATACAGTAGATAAAGCGTTCGCTAAAATAGATAAAGACACCCCGATAGTGGTGTATTGCCGAAGTGGCGCACGTTCGGGAAAAGCCATGAGTTACTTAAAGCAAGTGGGATTTAAAGAGGTGTATAACGGCGGTGGTCTAGTTGAAATGCAATCGACTAAACCAACACCATAATGAGTGTTTTATTGCTCGGATGCTGAAATAAGCACTCGATTATCACCGCAGCTATAAGCGATTACTTGGCTGATCTCAGATAAGCTGCGGCCTGATTCTTCTTTCCATTGATTAAACGCTTGGTTTGCTGCGAGATGCACACGTTTTGTATCTCGACCACCATCAATAATGCCATAATTACGTAAGTAAGATTCCACATCAGAAGATAAGATAAAGGTATCCACTCCCATTTGGCGTAATGCATAAGCGCCAGTATTGCCACCTAAACGTTGACCGTGTTTTTTTAAGTAAGCCCATAATCCGGTAATGTCTTCACTTGGCCAATTTGCCACCATGTTACCAAAAGAGTCGTGTTGTAATCCGGCGGAGTAGATCATCATCGCATTCGCAGGAATGGTTTTTACCTTGGTCAAATGACGAATAATGCGTGGGTCTTGTGCTTTTTCTTCCCATACTTCGTCAGGTTGCATTAACAGTGGTTGAATGCGGAATTGGAAAAAGACCTCTTCAAAATTAGGCCATTTTTTTCTCACTACATTCCAAGAAATACCACATTGAAAAACCTTCTCTGTAAATGCCGCTAACCAGCGATCATCAGGAATTTTAGCTAATTCACTACGAGGTAATGGCTTGTTTAATAACAACTCAAGCTGCGCAGTTCCACCTTTGCGGAGTGCTGCTCGCTCATAAATAGATTCAAACTTTTCAATGCTCATGATAGAAACCGGACAATAGTGAAATGAGATTAAGATAGTAACAATAATGGTAAGAACTGCACAACAAAGAGACGTAATGATAGATGTATATTAATGAAATATATGTATATACTTACAAATAACTGGACATTTAAATGGTACAAAAATCTGTATTACATAAAGTGTTTAGGAGAGTGAAGTAGGAAGAAGTAATGTTAGCAAAAAAGATGGATGCGCCATTGGATATGCAAAATGGGGCGCGATTTAAAACAAAAAAACACGGTTATGTCACCGTTATTGAATACTACAATACACACACTGTGATTGTGGCTTTTGAGAATACGGGTAATATTCGTGCAATTAGTGCAGCTAAGTTAAGAAGCGGCCAATTGGCAGACCGATCAGTACCACCAGAATCTATCATGGTAGGAGAGAAGGTTGAATCTGTAAAACACGGCATATTAACCATTGTTCAAGTTGAATCTGAAAATATCGTATTACTTACTACAGAAAGTGGTGAAGAAGTACGTATGCTACTGCCTGCGGTTCAAAAAATGAAAACCAAAGCCGAAGAGCCAACAAGCACAAAAGAAGAACCTGAATTACCAACTTCGTTAAGTGCATTAACTAAGAGAAATAAAAAAACCAAGGACGTGAATAATTTACTGAAAAAAATGCTTACTGATTACGGTAAATAATAGATTTATTCAAAATAAAATAATGAGAAAATAAACGCTAAATAATTACGACCTTAATTAAAATATAAATTCCAATCTAGATCACACTCTTCAAATATAATAAAACCCTAAAAAATAAATTAAGAAACATCCCTATCAATAAGACTGTATTAAGTAGATTTGCGTCACAATCTCATTTTGACTTTGTGATTTAGATCTATTTAAATCTCCAATTTACTCTTTAAGATTCATTACATAATAACTCGGGAGCTTATTATTTAGCTCCTGCAACCCTACAGAGAGTATATAAAATGAAAAAGATTTTAGTTGTATGTGGAAACGGTTTAGGCACTTCTTTAATGATGGAAATGGCAGTAAAAGAAGTGGCAAAGAAAATTGGTTTAGAAGCTGATATTGATCATGAAGATTTATCATCAGCAGCATCAAGCAATGCTGATATTTGGGTGGCAGCGACAGACGTAGCGACTCAGCTTGAAGAGGCTGGTAAACAAAACATCGTAAGTCTTGCCAATATTTTTGATAAAGCATCAATTGAAGCGCAATTAAAAACATTCATCTAAGCTAAGGTCGCTATTATGGCAAATTTCTTTGAGTTCATGCTCGGCTTATTAAAAGAGCCAGCAATCATGGTTGGTTTAATTGCATTTATTGGTCTTGTTGCCCAAAAATCAGATATATCAACCATTCTAAAAGGCACAATTAAAACCGTAATGGGATTCTTAATTCTTGGTTTTGGTGCAGGCGCATTGGTTGGCGCATTAAATAATTTCTCTGCGGTATTTACAGAAGCTTTTGGTGTAAGTGGTGTTATTCCAAATAACGAAGCGATTGTGGCATTAGCACAAGAAGCGTTTGGTTATGAAATGGCATTAATTATGTTCTTTGCGTTCATCGTAAATATATTATTAGCTCGTTTCACTCCTTTAAAATATATCTTTTTAACGGGTCACCACACCATGTTTATGTCTATGCTTGTCGCTGTAATTTTATCGACAGCAGATATTACAGGCACAACATTAGTGGCGCTAGGTTCAGTTATTGTTGGTTCATTAATGGTTATCATGCCTGCTATTGCCCAAAAATATACTGAAAAAGTAATGGGTACCGATCAGCTGGCAATGGGTCACTTCTCAACCTTGTCTTATGTGATTTCAGGTTATATTGGTAGCAAGTTTGGTGATACATCAAAATCAACAGAAGACATTAATGTACCAAAAAGCTTAATGTTTTTACGTGATACTCCAGTAGCCGTAGCAACTACCATGCTTCTGTTCTTCTTACTTGCTTCTGTTTTCGCAGGTGGTGAGTTTGTAGAAAGCGTCTCTGGCGGTCAAAACTGGGTTGTATTTACTTTTATGCAATCATTAACGTTTGCTGGTGGTGTATACATCGTACTGCAAGGCGTAAAAATGCTGATCGCTGAAATCGTTCCTGCATTTAAAGGTATTTCAGACACTTTAGTACCAGGTGCAAAACCAGCGCTAGATTGTCCAATGGTATTCCCAGTGGCACCTAATGCAGTATTAATCGGTTTCTTAAGCTCATTCACAGCAGGTCTAGTTGCAATGGGTATTCAAGGTGCATTTGGTTGGACAATTATTGTTGCGGGTGTTGTTCCTCACTTCTTCGTTGGTGGTGCAGCAGGCGTATACGGTAACGCAACGGGTGGTTTACGTGGTGCGGTACTAGGCGCATTTACTCAAGGCCTATGTATCTCATTCTTACCAATGCTACTGCTTCCAGTACTTGGTGGCCTAGGTCTAGAAGCAACAACATTTGCTGATTTTGACTTTGGTGTTGTTGGTCTTGTTCTTGGATGGATTGTGTCATGAGTTTATTAGATTTAATTGGTAACGACGGCATTGTTATTACTACAGAAAAAGAGCTAACACTGGATGCAGCATTGGACTTAACTTGTTCACTACTGATTAAAAATGGAAAAGTAGAAGCAAGCTACCTAGAAGCCATTAAACAAAAGCATAAAGAAATCGGTGCTTATTATGTTTTGGCTCCTAAAATCGCAATGCCACACGCAAGACCAGAAGATGGTGTAAACGAAGCTGCACTACAAATCTCGGTATTTAAAAATGGTGTTGATTTAGAGTCAGAAGATAATGGTGACGTGTACTTCTCTGTCACTCTTGCGGCGATGGATTCTGATAGCCACATTCATACCATTATGGCACTTTCAGAGTTATTCCAAAATGAAGATGATGTGGATGCAATTATCCAAGCAGAAACGGAATCAGACATTAAAGAGATCCTAAAAAAATACTAGATCCCCCCTCTAGTAATCTATTGATGAGTTAGGAATTCAATTTCTAACTCATCAAGTTTGGTTTTAATTTATTCTGATTTACTTGTACACAGAACTTGACCTCGGAAAGTATCACTTAGCAGTGGGTACAATGTATTTCCGTCTTGCTCTACTCGATTGTAAAACCATACATTTGCATCTGTATCGTCTAAAAATCCCATAGATTGTGTAAATTTAATGTTATTCAACACATTCATAAAATCAGCGTCTTTATTAGTTAATGCATCATTAAATTCATTTCGAGTTGGAAGCTTCCAATTAACCCCTTTAAGACCAAGAGACTCACAAAGGTTTATAGCCTCAGAACGAACCACTGCATCTTGACCACTTGAAACCATGTACCAATCACCAAGAGTCCACTCTGTAGCTTGAGCTTGAAATGTTGCAATCCCGAAAAAAGCAGTTAGTAAAAAACGTTTTAATTTCATATTAATTTATCCTAGATATAAATACCTATTAGTAGGTATGACAGGGTCGTCATAACCCTGTTATTTAAATTGAGTTCCTTGATGCTATAAAAATTACAAAGATGAAATCTCAATATTATCCACAATAAGACCATATGCTGATTTAGTTACATTTGGACTACTTTTTAGCTCAGGATAAGAAATTTTAAATCCAATAACATCACCTTCTTGGTATTTAAAATCACATGAGTTCATTGATTGCCATGAAGTAATGTTCGATATATTTTGAGAACAAACTACATGATCACCATTTTTTACGACAGATAATGTTGATAGCGTATCATCAGCCTTAGAAATTTTAATATTTGAACGCATTGCATCAAAATTTAAACGGTAATTTTGATTATTTTCTAAATAAGGTTGATATAAAGAATCTGATAACGAGAAGCTTGTAATAGTTGACATATTTTGGCTTCCAGATACCGGAATAATAATAGCAACATTCGATGAATCATCACCATCGCCACCATGTAAAATATCTGATGATTGACCGTTTTCTGGAATGTATTGATTAGGATAACTTGAGGTCGGAGATTGATCCGTAATATCTTGAACCGTTACAGTTCCTGGTAGATAGAAGCTTGAAACAAAGTTCGCTGGGTAATTTGGTAATAATGAAGCTTGACCATTTGCGTCTAGATTGTATTCTGTCATTACATGGTCAAACGTCTCTTTCCAAAGAGAGTCAGGGTTTTCTGTACCTGAATCATTATTTTTTATATCAAGTATCGTCTCTCCACTTGATGGAGCAGATACTTTAACAAGAGCGTCATCAACCCCTTCTTTTAACTCTACATTTAGCACACAGCTCGCCGAACATGTAATGAGTGTAGAGTTGTTGATATAACCATTCGGTAAGTAAGATAGCTCTTGATTAAATTCCGCTTTATTTTCATCTAAGATTTGTGCGTAAACAGGAGAGCCTGCTTTTGTACTAATCACAATTTCATTTGAATTCACGGATACTATAGGATCTGCATAAACTGCTGAGGAAAGTATAGCTGTTGTCGATAATGCTAATACAGATAATTTCATTTTTAACCTTCTTATTGTTTGTTAGATATAATAGTGTGATTGCAATCAACAATAGTCTTAGTTTTTTTAAGGTCTTTGTCTATAATTAGCTCTTTGTTATATTTAGTATTAATCAAATATAAGCAGTTTTTAAAATTCGTATATAAAATCAATAACGCGCTATTCTTTTTAATTAAATAGTATGATAGTAAGTAATAATAAATATGAGAGTGAAATAAATTAAATGCAATCAACACAGTAATAATTGGTAAATAACCTGAAACTTTAATAAAGGAGTAAGGATATATTGAATCTATTAATTAATGACTGATTTATATAATTTAGTATATTAATAACAAATTGAGCGGCATTGAGTTTGTTGCGGGGTTTTTATTTAACAAATCTGCACTTTTTTCACTATTTTTTTTAGCAACTTTCAAGTAATCTCGTTCCACATTTAAGACGCGTTAGACGTCACATCACTTCAAAGGAAAAAGTAATGATATTAGATATTTCGATGTGGATTTGGATCCCGCTTGCGTTGGCTATCGTCTTAGCATTTATCAATCAAACCAAAGCCAGTTTTGCCTTACTTGGTATCACCTTAATTGGTGCAATCATAGAGCAACGACTAAACATGGTTGGGTTAGCGGGGATAGCAACAGGCTTGCTTGTTGCCTATAAAACACCAAGCTTAGAGAAAAAATGGCAACTGGGGGCATACCTATTTATCTTCTTATGGTGCATTGCATTATTTCTTCATTTAATTCCCGGTTTTAACAACGCCAAGGTATTGGATGCCGTTGTTACCGGCCCATTAAGCGTTCCATTCACCTTATATTTAAACCTAGATAAACCGCTTATCTTATTTGGATTATTACTCGCTTATCCTGCTCTATTAGGAAGCAAAGCCAACGTAAATAAAAAAGCACTTATCTATACCGCGATTCCACTTTTTAGCTTGTTGCCTTTAGCGTGGGGATTAGGTGCATTAAAACCAGAGTTCACTATTCCTAACTGGTGGTGGTTGTTTGCATTAAATAACCTATTGCTAACTTGCGTAGCCGAAGAAGCCTTCTTCCGAGGTTTTATACAACAATCACTCAGTAAACGATCTGGTTGGATAGCAGGGGTAGCCGTAGCCAGTGTACTATTTGGTGCAGCCCATATTGGCGGTGGTTTACTCTTGGCTGTTTTTGCGACCTTAGCAGGTGTGGGTTATGGATTAGCCTTTCATTACAGCTCACGTTTGTGGGTAGCGGTTGCGTTCCACTTCTTGTTTAACTTCATTCACTTGGTGTTTTTCACATACCCAATAATGAAATAACTCACTTAATTTAAATAACTTTTATAAATGAAACTGAGTGGGCTTTTGCATTTATTTACTGACTTAAGCCAATAATTTGCGAAACCCCATTCAGTATATCTTGACCGCTATCACGCTTAGATCTAAAGTCTCACATATAAGAGATAATCATTCACTGAGGTTATATGAAAGTAGAAGCTGTTGGCAAAATTCAAATGGAATCCATTGAAAGAGAAAAAAGCCAAGAAGTATTAAAGAACAGCATTAGCAACATGAAAATGCAAAACGAAGGCGTCTACGACCAACAAGCCATCAACTTTGCGCGAAAGCGTGGAGAGATAAAAGAGCAAGAAATAGAATCCAGAGTAAATCGTTTAAAAATTTACATGGATAAGCAGCGAGAGCTAAACAACATCGCATAACGCTTGATGATTAAGGAATTATTATAATTGCTTAATCATCAAGATATTTACTCGTTAATGATTAATCAAAACGAACCGCAACACCCACATAAAACGCATCATTATCATAAAACTCTTCATCAACGTCTTTGTATCCTGCTCTGAGAGTCACACGCTCAAAATCGTACCCTACCTCAACCCCAAGGCTGTAGCTGTAATCAATATCGTTATTAAAGTAATGCATGCCGACAATAGGCGCTAGGTAGAATTGTTGCTTACGAAAAGCCGGTTTAATGTTAATACCAAATGAATGAACATCTTGGTTCCATTGCGTGAAATCTACATCGTAGCCAAAATCTAGCTCTTGATTAACAGGGAAATAAAAGCCAGACTGTAAAGAATAAGCGCTAGAGTTTGAGAGGGCATCAGCACCAAAATACACCTGCGGTTTTGCGAAACAAACACCAGAGAACAGAGCTAACAATAAAGCATATTTTTTCATTTAATACATATCATTCATTTGGGGAATACTTAATTCTAGCACGGCATAAAGGTAAGAAGCACCCTTCGGGCAACCTGCTTTATTTCGCGAATTGGTGCGTCACTCATTTTTCGCAACACACCAATAGCTCAACCAAGCCACAAAACGCTTCGCTGTGTCTTGTCCCTACGGGTCACAATCAGGGCTATTTATTATCAAATAAAGAAAGGAGTGAGCTTTAGTTATTAATATTTATAGTTTATCCTTCTATGTTTTGTTGATAGTATGTATGTGTGTTTATGTACAGTAGTAGGGTATTATGAAAGTTGTTGATTTATTTTGTGGTTGTGGAGGTTTGTCTTTAGGCTTTGAACAGGCTGGAGCGAAGATATTACTAGGAATTGATCATAATGAAGCAGCATTAAAATCTTTTGCATTTAATCATTCTGGATCTCAAACAATCTGTGGAGATATAGAAAGTATCACGTTAGATTTAATAGATCAAAAAATTGGAAATCAAAAAGTTGACGTTGTTATTGGTGGACCTCCATGTCAGGGCTTATCTTTATCTGGTCCTCGTAGATATGATGATCCAAGAAATAGACTTTTTCGCTCATTTGTGAAGATTACAAAACATTTAAATCCTAATGTTATTGTTTTAGAAAATGTACCAGGAATTTTAAGTTTATTTAAAGGAAAAATCAAAGAAGAAATAATTAAAGAATTTCAAAGTATAGGATATAATGTTTCTTATAAAATACTAAATGCGGCAGAGTTCGGTATACCTCAAAAACGTAAAAGAGCTATATTCATAGGGACTAAAAATAATATTGATATTAGTTTCCCTAAACCAATATATACAAAAGAAGAAGAATTTATATCATCGTCTGATGCAGTTTCAGATCTATTTGCTCTTAATGATACGGATTGTCAAGAATCAATGTACTATAAATCAAATCCATTAACTGAATATCAAAAAAGAATGCGCAATGGGGTTCAGGATGGAGAATTACATAATCACCTAATAACCAAACATACTCAAGCTGTAAAAGATACAATAAGTTTAGTTCCTGAAGGTGGAAATTATAAAGACTTACCAGAAGAGTTACAAAGTACTCGTAAATTTAATGTTGCTTGGACAAGATATCATAGTAAGAAACCAACTCCTACAATAGATACTGGCCATCGTCATCATTTCCATTATAAATATAATAGAGTACCCACAGTTAGAGAAAATGCTCGTTTTCAATCATTCCCTGATTCATTTATCTTTCTTGGCAATAAAACAGAGCAATATAAACAAGTTGGTAATGCAGTTCCTCCATTATTGGGGTTTTATATATCAAAAGAGGTTATGAAATGTCTAAGCAAAAATACATAACACCGACACAACATTTATTTCCAGTACATATGGTTAGGCCAAGGTTTAAAAGTACACTAGAAGAAGTTTTATTTTTTATTGCATCTGAAATATCAAGCTTTGATGAGTATGTAAATGATGCCGATTTAGATGCATTACTAATGAATTTTGATTTGAGCTCTAAGTTGGTAAAAAAAACGAGAGATAATTGGCGAACTGAAATTAGTGCATTATTTGGTTTATTTCAATATGATGAAAATGGAAAGTTTCCAAGTTTAATTTCAAAAAGACTATCTGAAAAACAAGATTTAATCGAGTTTTTTAAAAACTATGTTATTAAAATGCAATTTCCGAATGGTTTTTCTAAGTTGCATAAAGTAATTCCATATATAAATAATGATGTAAAGTTTAAACCATATGATGTTATTTGTAATTTTTTGTTAGAAGTTAAGGAAAACGATGCTGAAAATGCATACTTAACTAAAGAGGAAGTTACGTTTGTATTATTTGATGATTTAAGATTTAGCGCAAATAAATTACCATTACAAGATGCAATTTCTATTATTATAGACAATCGAAATGATAACGTTACCTATAGCAGTCATCCATCTGTAGATAAAAGTTTTAATGACCAAACTCGAGCAGCTCATGAATTTCTTGACTATATGGAATATGCAAATATCCTTAAGTCAGTTAAAGGTAAATATTATATTAATGAACTTGAATCAAGTTTCATTCAAAAATCATTATTAGAATCAAAATTATTTATTGGTTTTGACGCTTATTATAATAAGAAAATAAAAACAATTTCTTGTTTTGATAAAATAAAAGTAGAGTGGTCTGATTATGTTAATAGTCTTGACTTCAATATGAGTGAAACTAGTGTTCAATCTTTTATTAAGTCAAATAATGACGATGAAGTTATCATTGATAAAAATAATAAAGATAAGTTAATTATATCAACTAAAGATATCGGTGATATGGGAGAGGATTTGATTATTTCCCATGAGAAAAAGAAATTATTAGATGCGGGGCTTGGTCATAATTCGCATTTAGTAAAATTTATGCCTACTCATTTAGCTCTGGGCTATGATATTAAATCTATGGATGAAGAAGACAATCAAATTTATATTGAAGTGAAGACCACATTAAGCAATAAAAAAGTAACACAAAATCGCTTTCATTTAACAAAAAATGAATGGAATGCTGCATATACAAATAGAGATAAGTATTTTGTATATAGATTAATTATTACAAAAGAGTCAAAAGAATTATTCATTATAAATGATCCTGTAGGTAAGTTTATGAACGATAGAATAAAAATAAACTCACCTCATGGCTTTGATATTATATTTAATAATGAATCAGGGTATAATGAAAGGTTATTAGAATTATGACATATAAAGTTGCATCATTGTTTAGCGGTTGCGGTGGTATGGATCTCGGGGCTGAAGGTAATTTTGAGTATCAAAATGATTTTTATAAAAAGTTAAATACAAAAATTGTTTTTTCTTCAGATATCGATAAATATGCAGTTGAAATCTATAATGATAATTTTGAACATAAATCTATTTTAGGTGATATACGTGAATTAAAATCAACCTTACCAGAACATGATATTTTAATTGGTGGTTTTCCATGTCAGTCTTTCTCTATTGTTGCACAAAATCCACCACGATTAGGTTATAAAAATGATAATGGGAAGCTGTTTTTTGAGATGATTGATGTCTTAGAAAATAAAAAACCATTAGCTTTTATTGCTGAAAATGTAAAGGGGTTGCTTTCAGCTAATAAAAAACAGGCATTTCCATTAGTGCTAAAGTCATTTAAAGATGCTGGTTATCATTGTACTTTTAAAGTATTGGACTCCTCGAACTTTTCTATACCTCAGAAAAGAGAAAGAGTATTTATTGTAGGCTTTCGTGATTTAATTGCTTCAAATAAGTTTGATTATCCAGAATCAATAGATAAAAAGTCACATTTAAAAGATGTGATTTTTTCAGAAAATGAAGTTGACGATAAATATTTTTTCTCAGAGAAAGCTGTAAATGGAATGCTACGTAATCAAGAAAAAATGAATAAAGGAAGGGCTCAGGATCCTGAATCTTTTTGTAATACAATTACTGCTCATTTATCAAAAGCTAGCTTGAATAGTGTTGATCCTGTTTTATGTATTGAAGGTAGATATAGAAGATTCACGCCTCGAGAGGCTGCGAGAATACAATCTTTTCCTGATAGCTTTCAATTTAAAGTTTCAGATACTAGGTCTTATAAAGCGATTGGAAACGCTGTGCCTCCTGTTTTAATGTGGCACTTAATGAAGAGTGTAATTAGGGCTTTGGAGCAGTAATTCCAAACTAGTAAGTGAAGTGTGGTGTAAATATTTGCACCTCAACTGTAGGCATTTTTGAAAACATTTCTTAAAATTTGGAGTTGCTTCACTTACATGTGGCATGATACAGCAAAGCTTTCCGTTGGTTAATTAAGGTAGTTCAACAAAGCATATGGATAATATTCAATTCTATAATCAAAATTCTGAAACTCTTTTTCAAGATTATATTTCGGTCAATTTTGAAGATGTTCATGCCTGTTGGAAACCATTTTGGCCATGTTCGGGGGATAAGGTTTTAGATGTTGGCGCTGGAGTTGGACGTGATTCTAAGTGGCTTTCTGACCAAGGCTGCTCTGTCATCGCACTTGAGCCTGCAAAATCAATGCGTGAACTAGGTCAAAACTATACCGGAAAGCAGGTTCAATGGCTCGATGATGTACTTCCTGAATTAAGCCGTGTTCAAGCGTTAGGTATGCGCTTTGATGTTATTTTAGTGAGTGCGGTATGGATGCATATCGCACCATCATATAGAGCTCGTGCTTTTCGAAAACTTTCTAATTTATTAGCCCCTAATGGTTGCTTAGTCATTAGCTTACGACATGGCGGCTTTTCTGATGGAAGAGAAGGATATCCTTGTTCTTCTGATGAGTTAGCTCAATTTGCAAAAGATGCTTGTTTACATACTCGCTTAGTTACTGAGGTTGAATCTGATGCTTTAAAACGTGGTGCTATTCAATGGCAAACGGTTGTGATGAGCTTACCTGATGATGGTTCAGGTGATCTTAATAAAGTTCGTCACATTATTGTTAATGATAGTAAAAGTTCGACTTATAAATTAGCGTTACTGCGTGTACTACTTCGTATTGCAGATGCTCACTCAGGCTGCGTTATGGATCGAACGGATGGAGAAGTATCGATACCGCTAGGTTTAGTCGCTCTTTATTGGATTAAGGCTTATAAACGATTAATTGATGTTGGAAATATTCAACAAAACAGTAATACCAAAAAAGGCTTAGCGTTTATAACGGCAGATGGTTGGGAGCAGTTAAAGCATTTATCTGCAGATGATCTGGCTATTGGTGCCGTATTTTATAACGAAGAAGCAGAAGCATTACAAAAAGCGATTCAAGCTGCGATTAAAACCATGAAAGATGGACCAATTAAATTTATTTACTCGGGGGCTTTAGAAGAAAATAATAAAGAGTTTTCAACATTAGCACCATCGAAGAGACGTAAAATGGAATCAAGTATTGTTCTTGATCCGACGTTCTTTGAGAGTTTTGGCTCATTTGTTTTAAAGCAAAACCTTTGGGATTGCTTCCGCCTTTATTACTCTTGGATTGAACCATTAGTTGTTAATCAGTGGATATCTGAAATGCAGCGTTTTGAAGCTAATAGAGAAAACAATATAACGCTACAAACGTATCATGACTGTTTAATGTGGTTAGATAAAAAGCATGATACTCATAGAGTTCGCTCGAAAATAGAGGCCTTACAAGCTGATGGGCATTCGATTAGGTGCGTTTGGGGGCAAACAAAACTTAAGCGTGAATATCATGTTGATCATTGTTTACCTTTTGCGTATTGGCCAAATAATGATCATTGGAACTTATTACCTTCGAGTCAGTCATTAAATTTAAAGAAAAGTGATAAAGTGCCTTCACGAGATAGACTTGAGAAATCAAAGTCGACTATTTTGGATTGGTGGCAACTAGCATGGCAAACACCAAGTGAGCAGCAACGCTTTTTTAATGAAGCAACGCTATCTTTACCAAATATTCCACAGCAATGTAGAGATTTTGAAGAAGTATTTGATGCAATGGGGTTTCAAATTAAAGGCGTTCAAAGTCGCTTATTAATTAATGAGTGGTGATCTTTTTCACCATTCCCATCATTTCAGCCTTTTCTTACTGATTGTCACCGGTGTTTTTACCGTTAGTCTCAACTCGCCATTTACGCACTCACGGGTGGGAATGGCGTGTCTATCTATATCGCCTTTTAAGGTGTGAGCCAAATCTTCCATAAAGTGATTGCAGTGAAAGTGCCAAGAGTGGCTCCAGTTGCCTATGGCTTTGTTTTCTTCTGGCTCTGTAAGCAGTTTCCAGTGATCTCCGCAGTGTACGTTAACAAGGTTTAATGGTGCATCGCTAGGTAATCCAACACGTCCACAACGAGGGAATAAACCAGCTCGCTTAATATTAGAGATTTTTAATGCGTTGTCATAAGGGCTTTGGTAGTTGGTAATTCGGCTTGATTGAGCAAACATAGGCGCAGATTTATTGTCACATTGTGTTAATGACTTCTGTGCAATATCTCCACCAATAAAGCAGATTTGACTCACGTTCCAGTAAATTCGCTGCAAAGTTCGATTTTTACTTGCTTGATAAAATGCCTCTCTAATCACATAAGCCCCTGTAGAGTGGCCTAGTAAATGAATATCGATGTCGCACTGGTTTTCTTTCTCATGCAATTGGTTTATTGCTAATGGGGTTATGCCACCTGTCACCAGTTGAATCGCACTTTTGTAGGCGTCCATTCTGTCTTCTAAGTAATTTAATGTGTAGTTCGCACAAGGCCAATCAAAACTTACAACCGTTCCTGTATATCCATGTTGTTTTAGCTGTTTCTCAAGCAGTTTATGGCGTGAAACGATTTCTTCTTGGGTGTTGTTATAGCCATGAGCAAAAAACAGAATATTACCGGTTTTATATTGGGCTAGGGGATGATTGTCAGCGTGGCGTCCCGTTGTTGCTTGATTGGTTAATGCCGTTACCCATGCCTCTTGTGGCAGTTGATGTTGGTTTAAATCAGGGGTGGTTGCTTCATCTGGCAGCATTAGATAATGAGCTTCACCCGGTTCATTGGTGTGTTTTTCATTTGGAAAAAATCCGATGCGCTTGCGAGTGCTTAATATGAAGATCATGTCATGTCCCTGAGATGCATTAATCGTAAGCCATAAGGATAGGATGAATGAATAATTTGAGAAGTGAAAAGATACTGAGTTGCGGATGAGAGCCAAGTGATTATGTAAAGCTATGCATAAATGTATTGATTTTAAGACTCTTACTGATACTTGTATTTATTGTCATATATATCAATAGGTTAATTTATTCACAGTTTGTGAATCTGGTGCATATGTTTGTATGGAATAGTTTCATTTTGTCATAAAAAAAGCTCATAATAGATTTATAAAAATAAAAGAGTAATACAACTCAAAAACACTCACAAAAATAAAAATGCAAATAAATGCATTGTGAGGCTAGGCGACATTGGCTTACATAACACAGGGTAAAGGTATGTTCTATATAAGTGACCAAGGTTCATTTATGACGTTTATGGAAATTTTAATTTCGATTCTTATCGTCGTGATAATTCCAATGGCTTTTCATACGTTGGGGATCTTAAGAAGAAAAGAGTAATCCTATTTTCGTTATCATGGGGTAGAATGCATTTTTCGAATGTGCGTTGGATGCCCCATGGTTAACTACTCTCTTATTGATGTCCCTTTTAATTTAAGACATACCTGCTGGTTTTGTGGCGAGCCTTCGTATGATCTTCTCTCTTTTCCTAGTTCTTCACGTCAAGTTCACCATATATTCCATCAACCAATTGAATTACCTGCATGCAAAGAGTGTTTGTCTTTTTCATCCTCTGGTGTGTCTGAATCTATTTGGTCTTATCGAGATAAAGTAAAACACGCATTAATGAATAAATACGCCAAGCATTTGGGTATTGGTTTGCAATGGACAAAAGAAGAACTTGAAGAGGCTGAGTTTCATGGTGCGGTACTTGAAGGCTTTGGAAAAAGTGCATGGCAAATGTATGAAATAGCAAAAGCACGGGTTGATTATGTCGGTTGGGAGCTGTGTGTTGATGGCTCTCCATTAGAAGGAGATGAGAGTTATGGGTTTGAGTTTAATGGTGTGCGCTATTTAAGTGTTCAAGCGTGTATTGATCACCATGTAAAAGCTTTGTCACTGGATAAATTATTATTAGAAACGATCGTTGAACTTGTTGGATCTGAGCGATTTGCTTATGGATTACGTATTGCTGAGTTAAATCGTGATATCAGTAATAAAGAGCGAAATGCCATTATTGATGAGATCCAAAAACAAGAGCAAGACAGAGTCGATATTCTAGAAGAGTCTCAATTTGAAAATGATGATGTTATCCTTCCATTGGTTGCTGTTGTTATGTCAGAAGCCACAGTTCAACCTGAGGCGATAGAGTGGGCGATTGAACATCAATGCGCAGATTTAGAAACCTTGATGCATATGGAAGATGCTTTTTTTGATGCGTTTGAACATTTAGGTGGGCCAACGGCTTTTGCATTATTTGATGGATTGCAATGGTATTTAACGGCAAGACAAGATCCTAAATGGCGTGAAGAAAAGGATCCGAATGATGAGTTTTGGAAAAAGTTAGAATGTAATTAAAGTGTTGGCTCTTTTCTCACTCTTTTTGAATATACTGCTATTATTAATATGAGCTTATTCAAAATAAAAGGAGGTTCATATGTCAGTAAATGAATATAATCATGCTTTGGGTGAGTTATTAATGCTTTCTGGGCATTTGAATTATAGAAATTTTTCCGTAGAAGAAGCAAAGGCATTTAATAAATTATTTGATGTTATTGAAGAGTATGAAAGAAAAAATGGAATTCCTAGTAGGTATCACCGAGATGTACAGAAGTAATGCTTTTTAGTTACGGCACAATAAGTGCCGTAATTTTTTATATAATGAGATAGATAATTAAAACCGTGAATTATCTCCAGAAAATGGCAGCGAAACCGGTTAAGACAACAACACAAACAAGATTTAAGTAAATACCTACACGCATCATCTCAGATTGTTTAATATGACCAGAGCCGAAGACAATGGCATTAGGTGGTGTCGCAACTGGCAGCATGAAGGCACAAGAAGCGGAGATTGCTATCATGGCTGAAAGTACAACAGGTGAAATACCAAGAGCTTCTGCCACACTTGCAAATACTGGGATAAGCAGAGCGGCACTTGCCGTGTTACTTGCAAACTCAGTTAAGAACACCACAAAAGCTGCAACGGTTAATATGGTAAATAATATGCCTGCTTGAGCAAGAATATCGCTCAGGCTATGCGCTAGGAAGGTACTGGTTCCTGTTGCTTTTAGGATGTTACTTAAACAGATACCACCACCAAATAACAGTAATACACCCCAGTCTGTGGTTTTTTCAATGTCTTTCCATTGCACCACTCGTGCAAATCCAACCAGAATGATCGCCATTAATGCTACCAGAGTATCGAATTTTGAGAATCCACCTAGCATGGCATTAATTGGTTTACTGAAAACCCATAAGGTAACCGTAAGAGCAAAAATCATTAAAGTAACGACTTTACCTTTATCCCATGCAATAGGTTCTCGGTTTAACTCAAAGACTTCATTTAAGTTTGGTTTTAGCATGAAGTACAAAAGTGCAACTGTGGTTGGTAGTAAAACCAAAGTTACAGGTACACCAAAGGCCATCCATTCTGTAAAACTTAAACCAACTTCTGCAGCGGCAATGGCATTTGGTGGACTACCAACGATGGTTGAGATCCCGCCAATGCTGGCACAGTAAGCTATACCAAGTAAAACGAACACATAGGTGTTGTGGCCTGATTTTGAGTTTACTTTGTTTAATACCCCTAAAACGAGAGGAAGCATCATGGCGGTGGTAGCGGTGTTACTTATCCACATTGATAGCCCTGCTGTTACCCCAAATAGCATGTAAATAGCGGTACTCATTTTACCATTTGCTAATACCAATACTTTATCTGCAATGGCCTTGTCCAACTCTTGTCTGTGAAGTGCAGCAGCCAGAGCAAAGCCACCAAGAAAGAGGAAGATAATCGGGTTTGCGAAGTTACTGAGTGCTTTGCCGGTATCAAAAATCTCAAAACCAATGGCAAACATAGGAACTAAAAGTGCAGTGATACTAACGTGCATGGCTTCGGTGAGCCATAAAATAGCCACAAACGTTAAGATACTTAACCCAAGCACAACGTCTCTTTCAAATGGAAGGAAGTTATACAGTAAAGCAAAAAGAACGATATCAGCGAGGATGATAAGGCTATTTTTATTTAAGAACCATTCCCTGGTATTTGTGGGTAACGGTAGGTTTTCATTTTTGAGCATGACGAACTCCATTCTAACGATGAATTTTCAGACCAACTTTCTATCAAGATTGTTTTGATATCTTTTGTATTGTTACAGAATATTAACCGTAGTAAATGGAAGGTTATGAGGAGTGTCGTTTTGATCGTTTATATAATGTTGTAACTCTATTTAAGATCACGTTTTAAACAGAAATTGCACTTTAATTGTTATTCTTGTGTTAACTGTTATTTATTTGGAAGAAGGAATTTAAAAGAGAATTGAATGGAGAGGTGATATTGAATTTTTTTTAGTATTTTCTTTTATTTACAGTTGGTTATTTGTGATTAACGCCACCAGTTATATGGTGGCGTTAATTTTACTGAGTAAAACCCTTATTACATTTGCTCTGTAAATGTACGGCTAATTACGTCTTGTTGTTGCTCACGAGTTAGTGAGTTAAAACGCACTGCATAACCTGATACTCGAATGGTTAATTGTGGGTATTTTTCTGGGTGTTCAACAGCATCTAGCAATGTATCACGGTTTAATACGTTAACATTGAGATGTTGGCCACCTTCAATTCCTTCATTTACACTTGCGGCTTCGTGGTGGAAATAACCATCCATAAGTGCTGCAAGGTTTTGTTTTTGTACATCTTCATCTTTACCAAGTGCATTTGGCACAATAGAGAAAGTATAAGAAATACCATCTTTAGCGTAAGCAAATGGCAGTTTTGATACCGATGTTAGTGATGCTACTGCTCCGTTTTCATCTCGACCATGCATTGGGTTTGCACCCGGACCAAAAGGCATACCTGCACGACGGCCATCCGGTGTGTTACCTGTTTTCTTACCGTATACAACGTTTGATGTAATAGTAAGAATCGATTGTGTTGGAATAGCTTCACGGTACATGCTCATTTTCTGAATTTTTTTCATGAAGCGTTCAACAAGGTCACAAGCAATGTCATCAACACGGTTATCGTTATTACCAAATTTAGGGTAATCACCTTCAATGTTGAAATCGATAGCCACACCATCTTCATCACGAACTGGGGTTACTTTAGCAAATTTGATTGCAGCTAATGAATCAGCAACCACTGATAGACCTGCAATACCACATGCCATAGTACGACGAACATCGCGATCCATTAATGCCATTAATGATGCTTCGTAACTGTAACGGTCGTGCGAGTAGTGAATGATGTTTAAAGCCGTCACATATTGTGTTGCTAACCAATCTAACATTGAATCAAAGCGTGGCATTAGGCTATCAAAATCAAGAACGTCGTCGCTTACTTTGTCTACTTGTGGGCCAACTTGTGCTTTTGATTTTTCATCAATACCACCATTGATGGTGTAAAGCAGTGCTTTTGCTAGGTTGGCACGAGCTCCAAAGAATTGCATGTGCTTACCTACTACTTGTGGGCTTACACAACAGGCAATAGCGTAGTCATCGTTATCGAAATCAGGACGCATTAAATCGTCGTTTTCGTATTGTACTGATGAGGTATCAATTGACACTTTCGCTGCGTATTTCTTAAAGGCAATTGGCAGTTGCTCTGACCAAAGGATTGTCATGTTTGGCTCTGGTGCAGGACCCATTGTGTGTAATGTGTGTAGGTAACGGAATGTTGTTTTAGTCACTAATGTACGGCCATCAACACCCATACCTGCCATAGCTTCTGTTGCCCAGATTGGGTCGCCAGAGAAAAGTGAATCGTATTCTGGTGTACGTAAGAAACGTACCATACGTAATTTCATGATGAAGTGGTCAATCATCTCTTGTGCTTGTTCTTCGGTAATTAAGCCGTTGGCAATATCACGTTCAACATACACATCAAGGAAGGTTGATGTACGGCCTAGTGACATTGCGGCACCGTTTTGAGATTTAACCGCAGCAAGGTAACCAAAATATGTAAATTGAATTGCCTCTTGAGCTGTTTTAGCTGGTAGAGACATATCAATACCGTATTTTAGGCCCATTTGACGAATGTCTTCTAATGCTTGAACTTGATCCGCTAATTCTTCACGAAGTCGCATGGTTTTTTCAAGATCTTGACCTTGTTCAAGGAAGGCTTGAGTTGAGTTGTATTGCTCTTTTTTATCGGCTTTTAAGAAATCAATACCGTAAAGCGCTAAACGACGATAGTCACCAATGATACGACCACGGCCATAAGCATCAGGAAGACCCGTGATGATGCCTGATTTGCGGCACGCAAGGATCTCTTTAGTGTAAAGATCAAAACACGCTTTATTGTGTGTTTTACGGTATTCGGTGAATATCTTCTCAACGTTTTTATCTAATTCACGACCATACACTTCACATGAGTTTTTCACCATGCGAATACCGCCGTTAGCGATAATAGAGCGTTTTAGTGGTTTGTCTGTTTGTAGACCAACGATTGTTTCGAGATCTTTATTGATGTAACCAGCGTCATGGGAAATGATGGTTGAAGGTAAGTCGGTATCAAAATCAACAGGAGCGTGAGTTCGACTCTCTTGTTTGATGCCTTCTAATACGCTATTCCATAATGTAGTGGTTGATTCTGTTGCTTCTACAAGAAAGGATTCATCTCCTTCATACGGAGTGTAGTTTGTTTGAATAAAATCACGAGTGTTTACGCTCGTTTGCCATTCGCCATTAGTAAAGCCACGCCATGCTTCTATCATACCAGTTGTTGGAATAGTCATAATGCTTACCTATCTTTAATTATTTGTTTTTCAATCAGTTTGTAGAGTCGTATTTTTGAATTTGGATGTTCAATAATGCGTAATCACAAACTGTTTTCCTTTAGAACGATACTATTCCTATCACCTTTATGAGTAAAATGAATGCTTTTAATTTTTTAAATGTATTTTATGCATATATTAAGTTTTTAATATTCTTTGTCGTTAGTCTAGTGAGTTAAATTTTGTATTTTCACTGTTGATTAATTGTTTGAATGCATTTGTTTTGCGAATGTTTTTTATTGGGGGTATTTGCTTAACATCTGGAATCTGATGTCTATATTTATTTCTTTATTTACAATAAGTTACAAAAAATAATAATGTGTGATTTGAATTCCATTTTAATGCAGTAAAAATCGTTTTTATAAATTCTTTCCATTACATTTCAGCGCCTGCCCAATCATGTCAAATTATCAAAATAGGCGACCAAACTTATTGAAAGACTGTGCAGAACAAAAAACATAATAATAACTGTATTAAAGGTAAAGTAATGAACAAAAGCTCAACGAAAACGCTGATTGCGTTATCTATGATGGCGGTAAGCTCAGGCGTATCGGCACATGGTTATGTATCTGAAACTAATGATGGTATTGCGGGCTCTCGTGCTGCATTGTGTAAATTCCCAACGTCAGATACTCAAGAAAAAAACCGTGATTGTGGTTCTGTTCAATGGGAACCACAAAGTGTTGAAGGCCCTGAAGGTTTCCCTGAGAAAGGTCCTGCAGATGGTCAAATCGCAGGTGCTGGTCTGGTTCAGTTTTCAGAATTAAACGAACAAACAGCGGATCGTTGGGTTAAACGTCCAATTACTGCTGGTGCACAAACGTTTGAATGGACGTTTACAGCAAACCACGTAACAAGAACGTGGAAGTACTACATGACAAAACAGAACTGGAATCCAAATGCGGTATTAACACGTGATTCATTTGATCTAACTCCGTTCTGTGAACTTGAATACAACATGGAAAAACCGCCTCTATACCCAAATACGTTCTCACACGAATGTATTGTTCCTGAGCGTGAAGGCTACCAAGTTATTCTTGCTGTTTGGGATGTGGGTGATACTGCAGCTGCATTCTATAACGTAATTGACGTTAAGTTTGACGGTAATGGCGGCGTGGTTGATCCAACTTGGTCTCAAGGTGGTCAAATTAACCCAACTCGTGATTTAAACGTGGGTGATCGTGTATTTACTCGTGTGTTTGATGCATCTGGCGAAAATGCATCTCTTTCTACTGAATTAGTGATTGAGAATGAAACGCAAGGTCAAGCGAATAACTGGACACATGCGTTAGCAACAAAGATCAATAAAGAGCAGCAAAATATTGGTGCTGGTCAACTAAATGATAAGGGTGAATTTTCACCTCAATACGGTCCTAACCCTGTTTACCTGAAAGCGGGAAGTGGTCTAAAGAGCGTTGAAATTGGCTATCAATTAGAAACGGTTGAACCTGTTTATCATCTAGATATTGAAGGTTTGGCGTCTGAGTACACAATTGGTGATTCAGCGACAGAATTAGATTTAAGTCTATATGCTGCTGCGGGTGACATGAATGTTGAGCTAACGGTTTATAACCACGGTAAAGAAGCGCTAGCAAACACGAATGTAACGCTAAAAGATGGCGAAGCAAAATCAGTAGTAATGGCACTATCTAAGTCTGAGAAAGGTCATCACATGTTGGTTTCTCGTATCAAAAACATGGATGGTGAGTTAATCAAGCAAGATATGTCTGATTTCCACTTAGTTGAAGAAGCGGTAACGCCTCCACCATCAGGTGATTTTGACTTTGTATTCCCAGAAGGTGTGAAGGGCTATCAAGCAGGTACGAAAGTATTAGCAGAAGATGGTAATGTTTATCAATGTAAAGAATTCCCATACTCTGGTTACTGTGTGCAATGGACTGATACAGCAACTAACTTTGCACCAGGTGTTGGCTCTGATTGGTCTATGGCTTGGGATAAAGTAAACTAATATTGTTTATTAGATTATAGCGATAAAAAATAATATGAGAGCCTTCAATATATAATATGAAGGCTCTTTTTATTTATAAATTAAATACTATTTATGTGTTTTATCTTATCTATAGATTAAATTGCTTGATCATCCATTGAGAAAGTAAATTTAGCTTCATCATCCCAAGTTGCTGGCAAGTCTAATTTAACCACTGGTTTTATTAAACCATACATATTATAGAAATCTTGTTGGTAAGATCTCGCTTCATTTAATCCTTCTTGACCCGTTATATCAATATAAAAGAAAGCTTGAACTGGAGTTTGACGTCCTAAGCTTTTATCCCATGTTTTAATGCGGATCTCATTTTGCTTGTTATGAGTTTGCCCACTCACATCACGCATCGCTTGTAGTCCTTGATAAAAGTTAGATGCAACAAACTCAGTAGCATTAGGGTAGTAATATTGAATGTTAAAACCACATTGATGATGATCGCGGTTATCACCATTACTTGATGTTGAATTGTAGTGGTTTACCCATTGGCCTTCAGTATAAATACCTTGTGCATTACACTCACCACTGTTTGATTGGTATGAAGTGTGGGCTCCACAACCAGCATCATCACGTCGGTTTGTATCTGCATCTACAGGGAAAAAGCAAAGATATTCAAGATCTAAGGCACTACCAACTAACTCAAACGTTGGATAAATAGTAAAACCACTTTTGTATCCATAAGCTAGGCGTGAGAACTTAGCATCAGTACGAAGGTATGAGAAAGAAACACCGCCACTCTTCTCTGATGATGGGCTTGGCTCCCATACGTGATAATTACCCGGTTGTGTACCTCGTAATGTGACTCCACTACATAGATAAGAAGAACGATGTGAAGCGCCGCAATTGGCTCTTGTATCGTAATAATTTTCCATTAGGTTCTTAACCACTTTATTTCCCAACTCAGGTGTGACAACGGAATAACCTGGCGGCTTTGTTGGTGGTTGTGGAGGTGGTGGCTTAGCAAAAGCGAAGGCATTGGCACTGCTTATTATTATAAAAAACGTTAATACCAACTTAAACATAATTCATTCCTTTTTTTAATTGTTTATCATTAAAATAATATTGATTATTTTTAATAATCGAAATAAATTCTAAGTTGTTATTTGAATATAAACTACGGCATAAAAATTACTATATTTAGTTTTTTTGACCTAGTCTGCGAAGAATGTAAATTAAAAAATAAAATAAATTCATTAGAATAAATTAAATAAAGTTTATCGCATTAAAATATTACTTTACTGAATATAGAATTAATTAAATTGAGTAATGAATCAGGGTTATTGATTGAGTAGAAGTAAAAGAGAGGTACAATAGTCTTATGATTATGGCGTGAATATTACATAAAATGAATAAATTAAAGTACCTTCAGGGCTACCCTGAACATATTTTGGCGCAAGTAGCCCCAATGATTGAGAATGGCAAGTTAGCTGAGTGGGTAAAAAATAAGTACCCAACCATGCATGATATTACGTCAGAAAAAGCGTTGTTCGAGTACACTCAAGCATTGAAAAACAAATACATAAAGAAGTCATCGCCATTAAGTAAAGTGGTATATGATCCAAAAATACATGTCGTCAATAATGCATTAGGTCTACATACCTTTGTTTCTCGTATTCATGGCAATAAATTGAAAGCAAAAAATGAAATTCGTATTTCAAGTGTGTTTCGAAAAGCGCCAGAACCCTTATTGCGTATGCTCGTGGTGCATGAATTAGCTCATATTAAAGAGAAAGAGCACAATAAGGCGTTTTATGCTCTTTGTTGTCATATGGAACCTGAGTATCACCAGTTAGAATTTGATGCGCGTTTGTATCTAACGTATTTAGAAACGGTGTGATTTTTTAATCTCTAAACTTGAAATTGATATTTAGCGAGGATCGATCCCGTTATCTTTGCGCTCGGTTTCACATTCATAAGAAGCCATTTCAAATTCTCTGCAAATCCATGGACGATTTTCATAGATGGTGCACATCAAGGTGTCGCGATCCACGGCGGCACACCAGCCATCATCTAATCTTTTCATTATTTCACCACCCCATTGATCTTTTTCAATGAGTTCTTTTGGTACACCCGTATCTGTGATGAGCATTACTTCTAAGCGGCAACAGCATGCACGACAATTAGAACAGGTAATGGTAGAGGGACTATGTGTGTCAGAAGGCAGCTCTATGATATCAATGCTCACTAGCGTTCCTATTAATGCGTTTTTTGTCAGTATGTACGCAGGGTACGCTACTTTTTAGAAAGACTCGATAATTTATTTAAAAAATAGAATGCGTTGAGATGCTAAGTCGTGATCTGGCTCAATGAGGCTTTGCGTAGGGTAGAACCTTAAATGTAGTTCAATTGACAATATTAGTGATAGTCTTTTTTTGAAAAAAAATCACAAATATTACTCAGCTCACATTCTCGAATGAATAGGTTTAACATCAGTAATCTCCTTTGCTAAACATACACCTGAAAGGTATGGATTTAGGAGGTTATTATTATGTCTATTAATTCAATTGATCACGGTGAAATCACCGACATGAAAGGCAAGTACGAAGTAAGTGATGAAGTGGTAACAAACATTACGGAGTGTCAGAAAAAAGCAGCGGCGCGTCGTCGTATTGAAGCGATGCGTGAGATTAGAGAAAGCGGACTTACGCTTGAAGAAGCAAAAGAATTAGGTCTTATCCATTAGTTTTTGATTTCTACCTTCATACCTTTAGATACTTATAGATGCGCCAGAACCGGCGCATTCTTGTTTTTAACAACCGCTCGTTTCAAGTTTACTGCTTGATACAGAATTAGATTGATTAGCTTGATTGTACATAAAGTAACAATCCGCGTTTTTAATGTTCTCAGCTGAATCTGCAAATCCGATATACAGTTGCTGTTGACCATCCACTTCTTGAATTGAAACAAGTAGATTATCTTCTGGTTTTATTAATCTAATTATTGAATTGTTATCAAGTGGGTCATCACTTGCAATTTGGTTAGCATGCTCAACAGAAGTTTTAATGTTACTTAATACTCTTTGTTTTGCTTTACTTTCAATGTTTGAGAAGAAAGGTTTGGCTGCAAAACCCAGTGCACCTAAAATCATGACTGCAACGATCAACTCTTTTGGGTGGAATTTTTTATTACTTTTCATTTTGAGTTACTCACTGAACCATACACTTCATGGTGTGCCGTTTTGACTATTTAACGGACTATTTTCACGAAGGAGCTTTAATACAAGCTCTCATTTCTAAATGGTATTTCATAGAAACAAAAGCGAATCGATCTATTCTATAGTAATAATTGATAATTAACATATTAGCAATGTAGCACTTTTGAGAAAAATGGGCGCAATGTCAAATTAATACTGAGAACCTACACCAGAGTTAGATCTTAGCTCAATATGACGCTTTAAATTCATCGGTTAACGATATGAATTGTGAGTGGTTATTGTGAATGGTTGTGGGACTTCATTTTTTATTGCTAGAAAATTTAGCGATGAAGCATTAGAATTTAGCGGTGATTAATTAAATGAGCTTGTTATGAATAACCTTTCGCTATTACCTCCTGAAGAAAAAAATAAAATCGAACTCGATAAACAAGCTGCGTTCTTTGTTTGGAAGGTAAAAAATGCAAAAGCAGGTCCTGAACTCTGGACTATAGAAGCAGAGAAGCTAGAAGATGAGACAGAACGTCTGTTTTTTCAGCAATCTATCGAAAAATATAAAACAAAAATGGGCGTAGCGTAAGGTTCCTTGATCTTTACTAGCGTATCCCCTGAGTATTTTGGTAGAATCCTGCCCATAATTTTAAGTCAACAAACATAAGAGAGAATCCCGATGGGAAGAAGTTTTGAAGTGCGCAAGGCCTCAATGGCTAAAACACAGGGCGCAAAAATCAAAGTTTATTCTAAATACGGTAAAGAAATTTACATGTGTGCTAAGAATGGCGGTGCAGATCCAGACATGAACTTGTCTCTAAGACACCTTATTTCAAAAGCGAAAAAGGACCAAGTTCCTGCACACGTAATTGACAAAGCCCTTGATAAAGCAACTGGCGGTGGTGGTGAAGATTACCAACACGCACGCTACGAAGGCTTTGCACCAGGCGGCGCAAGCGTAATCGTTGACTGTCTAACTGACAATGGTAACCGTACTTTCCAAGACGTTCGCCAATGTTTCGTTAAAACTGGCGCTAAAATTGGTAGCCCAGGTACAAGTGCTCACATGTTCGATCACCAAGCTGTATTCCAGTTTAAAGGCGACGACGAAGAAGCAGTACTTGAAGCACTAATGATGCAAGATGCTGACGTTACTGACATTGAACTTGAAGATGGTGTAATCACAGTATTTGCTCCAAACACTGAGTTCTTTAAAGTAAAAACTGCTTTAGCTGCAGAATACCCAGACTTAGTTCTAGATGTTGAAGAGATCACTTTTGTTCCTCAAAACCACACACCAGTAACTGGTGAAGATGCTGAGAAATTCCAAAAATTCTTAGACATGCTAGACGATTGTGATGATGTTCAACAGGTTTATCACAATGCAGAATTAGAAGACTAATCAGTCCTTTAATTTTCAAAATGATAGAAGCCGAGCCTATGTTGCTCGGCTTTTTCTTTTTAATAATGGCTTTAGGATTGAGTAATCTCTAACTTACTGTATCCTACAGCGCTCGCAGTTTTGCGCATAATATTTATATAGAGATAATGATTGTATGGGTTTTACCTCTCTGGGCTTATCTGCCCCTATTTTAAAAGCTGTAGAAGAACAAGGTTATAGCACGCCTTCACCAATTCAATTACAAGCAATTCCAGCAGTAATTGAAGGCAAGGATGTTATGGCTGCTGCACAGACAGGGACAGGTAAAACAGCAGGTTTCACATTACCTCTATTGGAGCGTTTGTCGAACGGTCCAAAGCGTAAGTTTAATCAAGTTCGTGCGTTAGTATTAACGCCTACACGTGAGTTAGCCGCGCAAGTACACGAAAGTGTTGAGAAGTATAGTAAGAACCTACCACTGACTTCTGATGTGGTTTTTGGTGGCGTAAAAGTAAACCCACAAATGCAGCGTTTGCGTCGTGGTGTGGACGTTTTGGTAGCAACACCAGGTCGTTTACTGGATCTTGCTAATCAAAATGCGATTAAGTTTGATCAATTAGAAATTCTTGTTTTGGATGAAGCTGACCGTATGTTAGATATGGGCTTTATTCATGACATTAAAAAAATCTTAGCTAAGCTTCCTAAAAACCGTCAAAACTTACTTTTTTCTGCAACGTTTTCAGATGAGATCCGTCAATTAGCAAAAGGGCTAGTGAAAGATCCTGTTGAGATTTCAGTAGCTAAACGTAACACAACGGCTGAAACAGTAGAGCAATCAGTTTATGTAATGGATAAAGGCCGTAAACCTAAAGTACTTACTAAACTGATTAAAGATAATGATTGGAAGCAAGTTTTAGTATTTAGTAAAACCAAGCATGGTGCAAACCGTCTTGCAAAAACACTAGAAGAGAAGGGCGTAAGTGCTGCAGCCATCCATGGTAATAAGAGCCAAGGTGCGCGTACTAAAGCATTAGCAAACTTTAAGAGTGGTCAAGTACGAGTACTTGTAGCGACGGATATTGCAGCGCGTGGCTTGGATATCGAGCAATTACCTCAAGTTATTAACGTTGATTTACCAAAAGTACCTGAAGATTATGTTCACCGTATTGGTCGTACAGGTCGTGCTGGTGCAACGGGTAAAGCCATTTCTTTTGTGAGCGAAGATGAAGCGAAAGAATTGTTTGCTATTGAACGTTTGATTCAAAAAGTACTGCCTCGCCATGTGTTAGAAGGTTTTGAGCCAGTTAACAAAGTACCAGAATCAAAACTGGATACTCGCCCGATCAAACCGAAAAAACCTAAGAAGCCAAAAGTACCAAGAGTTGAACATAAAGATGGTCAGCGTTCAGGTGAAGATCGCAATGGCAACAAACAAGGCGCAAAACAAGGTCAAAAGCCAGCGAAAAAACGTACTCCTACAAATAATCCATCAGGTAAAAAAGAAGGTACGGATTCGGATAAGAAAAAGCGTCCATTTTCTGGTAAACCTAAAACTAAAGGAACTGGCGAAAATCGCGGTAATGGCAGTAACTTTGGTAAATCAAAATCTACTCCAAAATCGGATGTAAAACCACGTCGTCAAGGTCCACGACCAGCACGTAAACCAAAAGCAAACTGATCTTTTTTTGCTTATGTAAAAAAGTAATAAAACCGGCAATTTTCGCCGGTTTTTTTATAAGCTATATATCTCCTTACTTGAGAGGGTATTAGTTGTTAGATGCGGGCTGTCTTGGTTGTGAGATAATGCCTTTTTATTGATACAGTTATCAAAAGCATTATGAAACCATGTGTCTGTTAATAAACTTGGTGTACCTTTGTGGGTATAAATTAGTCAAGTGAATGCTTTGAGGAATAATGAGGATAAAAAATATCGTTGCTGTTGGGTCTTTGCTACTGTTAAGTATCGCAATGACTTGTGCTATTTTTTATGTGACAAAGAGCTATAACAAACAAAGTCGATTGATTGAGAACGAGTTAAAGTTTAATGCGAATTATGTGTCTTCTTGGATTCAGACGGCTTTTTACCATTCTAATAATGTATTACATGAGCTCTCTGATTCATTAACTGAAGAAGATTTTGCTTCTTTACCTTTTAATGAGGTTTATGATGAAGATTATGGAGAGTTATTTGAAATTCATTATCAGACATTGATGAATGCCATTCATGTTTTTGCTGTCGATAAAGATTGCGTATTATTAAACACCAAGACAATTGGTGGCGTTGATCTTTCTTCAAGAGAGTATTGTCAAAAGCTAAAGAAAAGCAATCAAGAAATAAACTCGGTTATTACTACTCCTTTTAAAGACATTTTAAACCGAAATGTGATCTCTCAAAGTGTAACGGTTAATGATGAGTACGGAAACTTTGCAGGAATTGTAGGTATCATTACTGATTTTTCATTTTTTTCTAAAGCCTTAAGAAGTGTAAACTTAACGAACATTAGCTCTATTTCAGTATTAAGTAGTGATTTTACTGTATTAGCTTCTACGGTGCCTAAATTCTTGCCAATTGGGAAAAAACTGGATTTTGATTATATTCCTAAAAAAGAAATTAGCGGTTTAAAGTACAATCAAGAGTTAATGTTTGAATCAAATGAAAGGTATAACGGTGCCTATCAGGGGGTTTATGTAAAAAAAGTATCGGATCTTCCATTTATTGTATTAGTAACTAAGGCTAAATCTCATTGGGTAACTCCCCTTTATATTGCCATTTCCACTGTTTTTGCTTTATTACTTATATTTGCCATTTTCCTTGTTAAAAACGCTTATTATTTTGGAAAACTCAGTAGTGAAGCTGAGCATTACTCTAAACTTGCCTTGTTTGATGATTTGACAGGAGCATGTAATCGACGTTGCTTTGAAGCAAAAGTGTTAGGCTTTATTCAAAACTATCACTCTAAAAACCAGACATTTTCTGTTGCACTGTTTGATATTGATTATTTTAAACAAATAAATGATACCTATGGTCATGAAGTTGGTGATGAGGTGTTGCGTTTATTTAGTCGTGCTTGTGAAAATATCTGTGAATCAGATGATCATTTTGCTCGTTTAGGTGGCGATGAGTTTGTCATGTTGTTAAGTAATAAAAGCAGGGATGAGGCGGAAGTGATACTTAATGAACTGCTTTGTTCAATACGCAATATAGAAATAAGAATTAATGGTCAATTGGTACAACTAACGAGCAGCATTGGTGTCAGTGAAATGAATGATGATGTTTTTGATGCTTGTAAATTATTAAGTCGTGCCGATGAAGCACTTTATGAAGCAAAGCGTTTAGGTCGAAATCAAGTTTTTATATCTGCGTAATGCCTCCCTACCTTGTTCAAATCCAGTGAGATGATTCACTGGATTTTTCATTAGAAAAACTAATCCAAAATCCACAAAAAATCTCTTGTGAAATATAAGGTAATTTGATTGCCACTTTCCTCTATACGCCTTATCATCTCGCGCCATAAGGTTAGAGGATAATTCGACTATTATTTCTGGCCTTTCTTTTATTAATTATCACACCTTATTATTTTTTATTAATAATTACTGTTTTTGTGGAGAGCAGTCATGCAAAAGTCGTATTCACTTGCGACGTTCAGTTTTTTGATCGTTATTTTAGTTGCTGTTGGTCAAATGAGCCAAACTATGTATGTGCCGTCAATTGGTTACATGGCAAGTGAATTCAAGGTTAGCCCTGCATCTTTACAGGCGGTAATGGCTGTATATCTGATCCCTTATGGTCTATCACAATTTTTCTATGGCCCGATCTCTGATCGTGTTGGCCGTCGTGTTGTGATCTTATCTGGCTTGGTATTATATATTGCGGGTACCTTAGTTGCGTTATTTGCTCATGAGTATGCTCTGTTTTTAGCTGGCTGCTTTGTTCAAGGCTTAGGTATTGGTGCTGCTGGTGTAATGTGCCGTACAGTTCCGCGTGATTGCTATTCTGGTGATGAGCTACATAAAACCAATAGTATTATCAGTATGTGCATGATGTTTTCACCACTTTTGGCTCCAGTGTTAGGTGGCTATTTAACTGAAGCATTTGGTTGGCGTTCAAGCTACCTATTTTTAGCTCTGTTCAGTATCGCGGTTATGATCATTATGGTGACTTCAATGAAGGAAACGCTTCCTTTAGAAGTTCGTCGTAAAGATGCGGTATGGAAAAGCTACCGCCATGTACTGTCTGAGCACCGTTTTCAAGGCTATCTAATTTGTCTTGTTGCAACTTTCGCAGGCGTTGCTGTTTTTGAAGCGGCTGCTGGTGTATTACTTGGTGGTAAATTAAAACTGCCAGCAACAACGGTAAGTATTTTGTTTATTCTGCCTATTCCTGGCTACTTAGCGGGGGCGGCGTTATCAAGTGTGATAGCTAAACATTGGTCTGAGAAGAAGTCACTTGATGTTGGTCTAGTTTCAATTGTGTTAGGCGCTGCAATTGTATTAATTCCAGGTTTGATGGGATTAACCACAGCATTAACATTGATCGGTGGTGCGGTGTTGTACTTCTTAGGCGCAGGCATTTTGTTTCCTGCTGCAACGACGGGTGCTTTATCACCATTTCCATATCATGCAGGTACAGCAGGTGCCTTATTAGGTGGTATGCAGAACTTGGGTGCAGGTTTAGCAACAATGGTAGCATCGTTCATTCCGGCTGATAGCCAAATGCCAGTAGGTTTGATCATGTTTTTAATGGCGTTACTTGCGGTATACGGTTTGCGTAAAGTGCATTCAATTCCGCCATCAAGCGAAATGCCATTAGCGGTTTAGATATACAATCCACATAAATATTTGATAAAAAGAAAGGCCGAGTAGATAATTTCTATTCGGCCTTTTTACTTATAATGAAATGGTCATTACTTGATATGAATTTGGTTTAGCCACGCATACGGCTTACGCGGAAGCTACGGCCTTTCATTTTGCCGCTTTCTAGTTTCTTAAGCGCTGCTTTTGCAACGGTATTATGAACAGCAACATAAGCATGGAAATCAAACACGTTGATCTTACCAACCATTTTACCTTCGATACCGTCTTTACCAGTAAGCGCACCTAAAATGTCACCCGGACGTAGTTTGTTTTTCTTACCACCATCAATCCATAAAGTAACCATTTCAGCGTAGTAAGCAGGCTCTTTTAGGTAATCAGCACTTGGTAACGCTTCATCACGAATATCAATGTTCATGTATTCTTCGATTTGAGCAATGTTGTGCATTTCTTTTTCATTGAAAAGGCTTAGAGCAATACCTTTATTTCCTGCGCGACCTGTACGACCAATACGGTGAACGTGCACTTCAGGATCACGAGATAATTCAAAGTTAACCACAGCATCAAGTGATTCGATATCTAAACCACGTGCAGCAACGTCGGTTGCAACAAGAATCGACGTACTCTTATTGGCAAAACGTACTAACGCTTTATCACGATCACGTTGTTCTAAATCACCGTGAAGTGCAGTTACGCTGAAATCGTAATGACGAAGTTCATCTGCCACTTCTTGGGTTACACGTTTTGTATTACAGAAGATAACCGTTGATTCAGGTTGGTGCTTAAGCAATAGGATTTGCAGTGCTTCTAGACGATCTTCAAAATCACCCACTTTAAAGAAGTGTTGGTTAATTGATGTGTTTTCTACTGTTTCTTCTGCTTTAGTCATGATTGGATCGTTCATGATGCGATCTGCAATGGACTTGATTTGCGGTGGGAAAGTCGCACTAAACAGAAGATTTTGACGTTTAACTGGTGCGTGATCTAATACCGCATCAATTGCATCTTGGAAGCCCATTTCTAACATACGGTCTGCTTCATCAAGAACAAATGTATTTAGGTTATCTAAGTTTAAGTAACCTTTACGAAGGTGTTCTTCAACACGACCTGGAGTACCAACGATAATGTGAGCACCGTGTTCTAATGAACCTATTTGTGGGCCAAAAGGAACACCGCCGCATAAAGTTAGTACTTTAATGTTATGAATTGCACGAGCAAGTTTACGAATTTCTTTTGCTACTTGATCAGCCAGTTCACGTGTTGGGCATAAAACCAAAGATTGAACACGAAAGCGTTTTACATTTAAGTTAGCTAATAAACCTAAACCAAATGCCGCCGTTTTACCTGAGCCCGTTTTTCCTTGGGCAATAACATCTTTCCCTTTTAGCATGAAAGGTAAGCTTTGTGCTTGGATTGGTGTCATTTCGTTATAACCTAACGTTTCTAGGTTTTGTAAAAGTGACGGATGCAGATCTAATGATGAGAAAGATGTTTGACTCAAGGTGATTTCCTTTAAACAAGTAGTGACAAAGTGATAATTGTCCAATGGATGGCAGAGTAAAGATAAGAGGCTAAAAAAGCAAGGGAGATCACAGTTTTTCTGTATATAAAACCATCACTATTTAGACGATGTGGAATGTATCAAGATATTAACGTAAATAAAGGCATAAAATAGTGTGAAAAGGTGATCTACTTATAATTTTTATAAATTTATATTTTGTGTTATATTTCGGCGTCAAATAATTATAATAAGCGTCAAATAAGGGTCAGATGAAAAATCGAAGTGCTTTTTTTTATAGTTCAATGACGATTGGGATCTTACTTCTCTTCTTATCTTTATTTTATCTTTTCACTTCTTATCAAACAGATAGCTCTCGTGTTGTTGAACGCTTAAAATTTAATGCGAGCTTTGTTGAGCTATGGTTAATTAAGTCTTTTTCAGATTCTGATGCAGTGCTAAATGATATGGCACATGACTTGGCAGAATCTGGTCCTAGTCGTATTGAAGATGATCCAATCACACATCAGCTTGAGCAGTTTTATTTAAAAGAAAAAGAAGATGCCTTACCTAATGCTACATTGGCGTTTGTTGTTGATGAATCTTGCGCGTTAACTCATAGCGAAACACTTCGTAATATCGATCTTTCAGAGCGTGAGTATTGTAAATCTTTACTTAATAACAATGCTCGACAAAGCATAATAACTTTGCCTTTTATCGATCTGGCTGGACGAAATGTTGTCGTTCATGGGAAAAAGATCATTGATGATGAAGGAAAGCTAAAAGGCATTGTTTGTCTTTCTACTAATTTAAATTTTTTTAGCTTAACACTAAGCCATTTACAACTTCCATCTTCAATGGGTATCGCGATTTTAAGCACCAATATGAAACTTCTTTCGGCGATACCAAAAGGTAATTTACCGTTAGGGAAAGGCATTGATTTATCGTTGGTTGAACCGAGTGTTTTAGAACGATTTTATCGTGATAATGAAGTGATTATGTCTTCTGATATCTATGAGAATGGCACACTTGATACGATTTATGCTCGTAAGGTTAAAGACTTACCTTTTATTGTGGTGGTAACAAAAGAGCAAAATTATTGGCAAACTAAATTTTCGCTCTCATTAATGCTTGTTATTGGGTGTTTCACTGTAATTATCGGATTATTGTTGTTTAATCTTAATTATTTAAAGAAAACTAGCGCACAAAAAGATAAGTATACCGAGTTGGCTTATAATGATTACCTTACTGGTGTGAATAATCGCCGAGCCTTTGAAGAACAGGCAAGTAAAGTATTTAAAACGTATCAATATGATAAGCAAACTTTCTCGTTGGTCATGTGCGATATTGATAATTTTAAAGAATATAACGATAAATTTGGACATGATGTTGGTGACCAAATGATCACTGCATTTTCTGAGGCGTGTTCAGCACAAATTAATCAAGAGGATATCGTCGCTCGACTGGGTGGTGATGAATTTATTGTTCTTCTTCATCATAAAGATAAAGAGCAGGCCGTGATGGTTGCTGAAAGTCTACAAAATGTGATTAGAGCTCTTTCTGTTTTGGTTGATGGTCAAGAATTATCAATGACATGCAGTATGGGAGTTGCAACAGTGAGTGAGTTAACTACTAGTCTTCATGAATTATTGAATATTGCAGATACTCAACTGTATAAAGCAAAAGAAGCAGGCCGTAACTGTGTTAGGTTTGAATTGTAATTGATAATTATTTGCATTATTGCTGTTTGATGATTATTCTAACGCCTCTGCTTTATTTGTTGGTGTTGTACTTTTTATATGCAAAATAGTGAATATTTTGAATTACTTTTTCACTCCTCAAGAGAGGTTACACCTTATCTGAGTGGGCATTTAGCTCATCAAACCGAGTGCTATAACGCAGATCCACACCTCCATATATCGAAAAACAATGGCGAACAAATAAAAGCACTTTATGAACGCTTATCTCAGATTTCTCCTGAGGCTGGTAGTGCATATTGGTTAACCAGAACATGGGACTTATTGTGTTGGCAGCCTGTATATATTGCATTTATATCCATTTATCAGCTTAGAGCGCTTCCTAATATTAAAGAAATGAGCCAAGAGATTAAGAGTGATTTTGTAGCGGGTTATACGTTTCATCATTCAGATTTAACGCTTGGAACTAATGAAGACTTGATTTCATCTGTTGCTCAGCAGTTAAGTGAGCTTTTTTCTTCATATCGAGAAGATATATCTCAATGGACTCGGATTAGACCGGGTTTTACTAATCACTTATTGGCTGATGGTTTGCTTAATTGCATTGTAAAATTGCAAACTTACTTGCCTACATTATCTAACGAATATTTACTTGAACAGGCTAAGCTTTGGTTAGAGGCATTTTCATTACCTAATAAGCATTTATTGAGCTTGCAGATTGATACGAACACGGAGCAACTTCGATTGGTTCGTACCAGTTGTTGTTTAGTGTATAAATGTGATGGTCGTAAATTATGTCTAGATTGCCCTCGCCATCCGGATAATAAACGTTAACTGCAGTACTCCTTGCTATGTCTTGTTTATTTGAGGCTTCATGAAAGCAATGATTAAAATGCCTACAGAAAATAGAATACAAAGGTAGATAGGGTAAATCGGTGAAATGGTTGCAGTATAAGCAAATAATGAAGCAATGCCGTAACCAAGAGTGTGTGACATGGATATATAGCCAGCCACAGAACCAGGATTATCTTTATCTATAGAGGTGGCCTTTGTTGTATAGGCAGGCACTAATAAGGCCGCTCCACAGGCGGTTATTGCCATTCCAATTCCTAATAGCCATATTGAATGTAGAGTGAATATTAGATAGCCCAGTAGCAAGCAGATTGCTCCTAAGTAATACATGGTAGTGATTTGTATTTTTTTCTTTTTGATGACGAAGACTTGGGTGATTAAGGTCACTGCTGCACTAATGGTTAATAGTATTCCAATCACATCACTGATTTTATTGGTGGACCAATGGGTAATGTCTTCAATTAACGGCGAGAAACTGTATTGCAATAGCGCAATGGTTAAGCACAAGAATAGCCCTGTGAGTAGGTAGGGCATTAATCTTACATTTGGAATAAAAGAACTTACTTGGTGAGACGATTTATTGTGTTTATTTATTTTCGATGGGCTTGGCAACATAAAAGCGGCGAATAGAGCGAGAAGGGGGAAGCAAATCATCATAATTAGTGGTGAATAGGGCCCCGATTTTAATAGTAGAATAGATAATATTGGCCCAAGAAGGCGGCCTAAACTTAATCCAATGCTAACGGATGTAATGGCTTGTAATCGATTATTCTCACCACATAGAAGAATGGCCCAATGCTGGCTAGCTGGAACCATTCCAGAAACGGTGCAGCCGTAGATTACTCGCGCAACAATCAACCCGATCAAACAAAAACCAGCGTAATTGGGATGATCATTACTGAAAAATGTAAAAGTAAGTAGAAGTAAGAAACTGAAGCTCATTCCAAATAGAGCTTGTAATACTACAAATTTAGGGCCTTTTTTATCGCTGTACTTTCCCCAAAATGGTGCTGAGGGTAGAAAGAGAAAGCTACCAACTGCAATTACAATTGACCACGTCGGTAGTGCAAAAGCTGAATGAGTGACTAAAAATGGAAGTGAGACAAGTAAGCCGTTTTGCCCAATTCCCATTAGCGCGGCTATTAACCCAATAATGATGAGTTGAATTGATGCATAGGTATTTTTGTCGAAAAAAGAGGGCATTAGAACTTCCTGTTTTAAATGTCTCGCTCTTTATATCTTACTTTTTAAAATATGTGAATAAAAATAATTATCATTAACATTTCTTTATGTTAAGGTCTGCTCATCATTCATGGACAGATTATTTTATTACCCTCATGTATCAGCTTGTCGATGCGTCGTTTGAAATCGACGGAAAAACAATTTTATCTCCTACATGTTTATCTTTTCCTACCAATAAAGTTACCACGCTCTTAGGACACAATGGGTGCGGCAAATCTACACTAATGAAATTACTTAGTCGTCAAAATACACCGTCATCAGGTCATGTGCTATTTGATGACAAATCAATTAACCAACTTTCACAGCAAGATTTTGCATTGCAGGTTGCTTATTTACCTCAACACCCTCCGATTACTGATGGGGTGACGGTTCGTGAATTGGTTTATTTTGGACGTTATCCATGGAAAGGAGCATTTGGACGCTATAGTAAAAAAGACAATCAATTGGTCGATGAGGCAATTGAAAAGGTGGGGTTGACGCCATTTCGAGATCGTTTTGTCGCGACATTATCTGGTGGTGAGAGGCAGAGGGCTTGGGTTGCAATGTTATTGGCTCAACAAAGTCAGTGTATTTTATTGGATGAACCCACATCAGCATTAGATATTGCACACCAATATGAATTATTGGCCTTGATAAGAGAGTTAAATCAAACCCTAAATCTAACCGTCATTATGGTATTACATGATATCAATATGGCTGCGAAATTTAGCGATCATTTGATTGCTCTGCATTCTGGATGTGTTATTGCGCAAGGATCGCCAGAGAGTGTGATGAATACTCAAACGTTAAAGCAAATTTACGGTATGGATTTAGCGTTATTTTCTCATCCTGATACAGGGAAAGTGATCAGTTACATCCCTTAATTGATGGAAATAAGATAATCAGAAAAGGAAAACAAAACATGCATAAAGTGATTAGCCTGATTATGTTGGCTCTATATGCTATGTCTTCACAAGCGATTGAGATTAAGCACGAATTAGGCTCTACAGAGGTTGAGGTTACGCCACAAAAAATTGTAGCGTTAGATTGGGTGTTAGCCGAAACCGTTTTAAGTTTGGGAGTGGAACCATTGGGTGTTGCGGATGCGAAAGGATATCAAGCGTGGGTGATGGCTCCTAAGTTGCCTTCGAACGTATTGGATGTAGGTTCACGACGAGAGCCAAATTTAGAGTTGCTTACAGAGTTGAACCCTGATGTTATTTTGATTAGTCAGCACATGAGTGCGATGTATGAGAAATTAAGCACGATTGCTCCCACTTTGGTTTATACCGTCTATAGCAATAAAAAATCGCCATTAATTGCCGCGAAAGACATAACTATTCAGTTAGGCCGTTTGTTGGATAAAGAACAGCAAGCGTTACAATTGATCGACCAAACGGAAAAAAAACTGATTGAGAATGGCGACAAAATACGACACTTGCAACAACAAGAAAAGCCGCTGCTTTTTGTTCGTTTTATTAATGACAAAACCGTTCGTATTCATAGTGAGGGATCATTAGCACAATCGACAATCAATGCTATGGGGTTAACAAACGCTTGGCACGAACCGACAAATTTGTGGGGATTCACGACCGCAGGTATTGAGAAACTCGCGCAATATCAACAAGCGAATGTGCTTATCTTTGGCCCATTAAAGGAAGAAGAGAAAGTCAAACTGACTCAATCCGCCTTGTGGCAAGCGATGGCATTTACACGTACCGGTTCAGTTTATGAACTTCCTGCTATTTGGACTTTTGGTGGGTTAATTTCGGCACAACGTTTCAGTGATCATATAACTCAACAATTGACTCAATAACGGATAAAACGAATGCGCGTATCAAGTGTACTAGGTAAGCCTAAAATAGGTAGCAGTAGAACAGGACTAAATATTGGCATTATTGTCTTGATGTGTATTGTTTTATTGAGTTTATTGCAATGGACGGCTCCTTATTCTCAAGGCATCGATTTATTATGGAAAACCGTATTTCATTATGATTCATCTGATTATCAACAATTAATTACGTATTTAACTTATCTTCCTCGTTTATCCATTGCTGTGCTATCAGGTTTTGGTTTGGCAATTGCTGGTTGTGTTATGCAGTTTGTATTACGTAACCCTATCGCTTCACCAACGACGTTAGGGGTTGCTGCTGGAGCTGAATTGGGGATGGTTCTTGGTATTTTGTTTTTACCTGTTAGTAGTTCTATTAGTGGTTTTATTCCTGCATTTTTAGGCGGAGCATTTGCCACCGGGTTAGTGTTTTTATTATCGGTAAAACGTGGTTTTTCACCAGTTCATATGGTGCTAGCTGGAATGGTTGTTAGCCTTTTTTTTGGGTCTTTAAATACCATGTTGTTGTTACTTAATGAGCAACAATTAACTAGTGTATTTGTATGGGGGGCGGGTACATTAAATCAAAATGATTGGAGTAGTGTATCAAGGCTTATTCCATTGATTACCTTTCCTGTTATCACGATCTTGTTACTTGCTCGCCCCTTGTCCGCACTTCAATTAGGTGATCATGTCGCTTCCTCTATCGGCATTAATATAAAGCAGATTAAAGTTATATCGTTGACCTTAGCTATATTTATTACCGCAGCAGTGGTAAGTGAAGTTGGTTTGATTGGTTTTGTCGGGATCGTTGCTCCAGCAATAGCTCGAATGTGCGGTGCAAGAGGATTACCTAATCAAATTTTAATGAGTGGCATTATTGGCAGTGCAATGCTTTTATTTGCTGATTTAATTATACAACCATTTTCAGGTGTGGGTGGTGAGCTATTGCCTACGGGAGCCATGACAGCATTACTTGGTGCTCCTTTTTTATTATGGTTATTAAATCGCCAACAATTACAGTCAGACATGAAGGTGAGAGAAACCTCGCAAATTGTATATCGAGTAAGAAGCCTTAGACATGTTGTTGTTCCATTGTCTTTTTTGATTGTTGCTTTGTTTATCGCAGCAGTACTACTTGGAAAAGGGCAACTTGGCTGGGCGGTAGCCTTTGACATATCCATTATCGAGTTAAGAATACCACGGGTATTTGTTGCGTTCTTAGCCGGGGTTGGGTTAGCCATTGCTGGGACGGTGATCCAAAGAGTCTCAATGAACCCAATGGCAAGCCCTGAGATTTTAGGAATTAGCTCTGGTGCGGCACTGGCATTAGTTTTAGGCGCAGTTTCTGGTATTGCAATAGATAGGCATGAACAGATGTTACTGGGTACTTTAGGGGCATTAATCGTCACGTTTGTTATTTGGATTATGGGAAGAAAACATCATTTTGCTCCAACTCAAATGCTACTAACAGGAATAGCCTTAAGCGCAGGGTTAGATGCGTTTTTACGAATTGCCTTATCATCAGGGCAAGATAACGTTAAAGCGCTATTAACCTGGTTGTCAGGTTCAACTTATTTAGTCTCGATGAGTGATGTGTATTTACTTGCGATAGGGGTGTTGTTGTTTTTTATTTTCGCGATGAAATCTCATCGATGGCTAGATTTAATGGGATTAGGAGACACAGTAGCGAGTAGTGTTGGTTTATGTTGTCGCCGAGTTCGATTGTTTTTATTGTTGTTTGTCGCCGCCTTAACCACGCTATGTACGATTATTATTGGGCCTCTTAGTTTTATTGGCTTATTAGCTCCCCACATGGCACGCTCTCTTCATCAATATCAAGCTTCACATCAACTCATTGCTGCGAGTTTGTTAGGCGGTTGTTTAATGATTTTAGCGGATTGGATAGGCCGAGTGATGTGGTTTCCATGGCAATTCCCAGCAGGATTATTAGCATCATTAATTGGTGGTATTTACTTCTTATATTTAATGCGAAAGTAATATCCTTGTTTTAATTATTGATATTAAACATATTTTTATGGTGTAGAACAAAATCCAAATTATTTTATAAATTCGTTAAAAAACAGTTGATCATTTTAATGAGAATCATTAGCATTCGCATTCGTTAATTAAAAACAACGGAAATGTTATGAAAACTAATGATGAGTTTGACTACGCAATAAGGGGAGGAAATGATGTTCCTGCTGCCTGTTTCCTTAATTCTTTGGCTAGAGAATGTGCTGCAATTCAAATAGTGAAAAATCAATATGAAGCTTATTATCGAATCCCTTTAGGTGGCTCTGATGAGATTCAAATTCCATTAAATTACGTTTCATCAGTTGGCTTACATGAGTATTGTTTCCCTGCTGTATTGTATGCCGAGAAGTCCAGAGCCATCGGCTTTGAAGAGGTCGTAGAGAAAATATTAGAACAACCAGCCTTGGTAGGGCTTATAACGAAAGAGCAGAAAGAAACGTTTCTAGAGCGAGTAAATGAAAGTTACAGTAATACGTATATTGGCGTCAGAAATAACCCATATTCAACGATTCTATTCTCTGAAGCATTAAATTTCCAACAAGCAGAACAAGGTTTACTGATTGGACATTCTTTCCATCCTGCCCCTAAAAGTCGTGAGCAATTCAGTGAAGAAGATGCGAGAAAGTATTCTCCTGAGCTAGGTGGTGAGTTTGCTTTATGTTGGCTGGCTGTTGATTCATCAATTCTTATTTCTGGTTCTTCTGGCCAGTACAATGCGAAAGAGCGATTAGAGCAACTGGTTTCTCAAGATCACCTTTTATCTTTAGCCTTGAGTGGTGTTATTCATGAAGGGGAACACCTTTTTCCCGTTCATCCTTGGCAGTGGACGACCTTACAAGAGCATGAAGATATTCAATCTTATATTCAGTTTGGGTTAATTAGAGAGCTTGGTGAGATCGGTTCAACATGGTATCCAACCTCATCAACTCGTTCACTGTATTCACCAACTTTACCGTATATGCTGAAGTTTTCATTAAGTGTGAAGTTAACCAATTCCATTCGTAATTTATCTTTAAAAGAAGTGATACGCGGAACCCGATTAAACCAATTATTTAATGATACTGAGTTAAATAATGAATTGGGACAAGAACAAGGGTTTCAAGTTATGCAAGAACCCAGTTATTTGGGATTAACCAACAAAATGGGTGAAGAGATAGACGATAGTCTTGTGGCATTTCGTGATAACCCATTAAGCTCAAAACCGGAAGAAGAAGCCGTTGTTCTTGCTACATTAACACAACAAAATCCTTATGGTGGTGAAAGCTTATTAGCGAAAAGAATCAAGCATTATGCAAATTTGTCTCAGTTGTCGTTATCTCAAGTCGCAGAGCAATGGTTTAGTGCTTATTGTCAGTATACGGTTATTCCTTTATTTAACCTTCAGGCTAATTATGGCTTGGTTTTTTTAGCTCATCAGCAGAATATTGTTATGCAGATGAAATCAGGATTTCCTATCGGTATGTATTATCGTGATTGTCAAGGGACGGGATACACGGACTTAGCGTTTGAGTGTTTTCCTGAAGCTTTAAAACAAACTAAGCAAGATATTGAAAACTATTGGAATTACGACAAGGTAAGGCGCTATTTTGCTTATTATTTAATTATCAACTCTACGTTTAATGTCATTGCATCTATCTCAGCTTATTGTGGCGTGAGTGAGCAAACTTTATTACAAGAGTTGCGCAAACAACTTGAGGTATTAAAAGCAAAAGGCGTAAAGGATCCTCGTTGTTTAGATTATGTATTAGAGAGTGAAGCGTTGTGCTGCAAAGGTAATTTTTATTGTTATTTGCAAAACATGAATGAGAACTCAATTCCTGATCCATCAGTTATTTATTTTGATTTACCTAACCCACTAGTTCATATAAAGGATGCGATGAATGTGTAAATATACAACGCTCATTTTTAATGTAGAGCCAAGCCCCACACTCACTTTTACGGTTTCAAATCAGGATCTTGAAGACACTCAGCTTATCAAGAAATCTTTACAAGAAATTGATCATATTTTTAGTACTAACTCAATTATCTCTGAAATTTATTTTGAATCCGAGATACCAAGCCTATTGGTTCAATCACTTCCTAGCCTTTATCAAAATAGGTTATCAAGAGAAGGGTTTTATCAACAAGTTGAACCATGGCATTTGCATTCACCCTCTACTCTGTTTCCTTGGAGAGAAGTTCAGACACTATTACAGTACCGCCATCATCCGTTGCGCCCTGAAATGTCAAAAGGAAAAGTGTATCAACGCTATGATCATAATATTGACGCAGAAATTAGTTTTAGAGTGTTTGATCTTGAAAAGGATTTAGAGCGATTTACTGCATGGATGAATGATCCTCGAGTTGCTAATTTCTGGGAGCAAGCATGGAGTTATGAAAAGTTGGCTGAATTCATTAAAGAACGGTTGGATGACCCACATATTATCCCTCTTATTGGTGAGTTTAATGGTGAACCATTTGGTTATGTTGAAGCATATTGGGTAAGTGAAGACAGATTAAGTCCGTATTACGATGTTCAACCTTATGATCGTGGGATTCATCTTTTGGTGGGGGAGCAAGCATTTAGAGGACCAGAGTATTTTAATTGTTGGATGCGAGCGATCAGTCATTACCTCTTTATTGATGAGGCGAGAACTCAGCGAATTGTATTGGAGCCAAGAGCGGATAATCACCGTTTATTCAATCGCATACAAGAAGTTGGGTACAAAAAATGTTTTGAATTTAATTTCCCTCATAAACGTTCAACATTAATGATGATTAAACGACAGGCATTCTTTTTGGAGCAGTGGTGATGGAGCAAATTGCGTTACATACTCACTGGCCAGCGGCAAACCGTAAAATGGTGGCTAAATTAATCAGTGAGTTAGCTTATGAACAAGCGTTTAAAATAGAGCAAAATAACCAAGGCTATGTATTGAGGCTGGATGATGGTGTTTGTTACCAATTCTTAGGTAAAACTAATATTTGGGGGCAAATAGTTATCGAACCTACTTCGTTAATTCGTAAACAGAAAAGTTTAAATTCTGATGTATTAGCAACGCAATTTATGATGGATGTTCAGCGTGTTATTAACATTGGTGATGAATCGTTAGCTGAACATTTTGAAGATTTAAATGCTACCTTGTTAGGTGATTGCAAGCTTGCACAGCGTAAAATGAATATGTCTGCAAATGAGTTGGCTTTTTTATCATGTGAACAACAACAGCTTTTGTTTAATGGTCATCCTAAGTTTGCTTTTAATAAGGGACGTAGAGGGTGGGGAACACAAGATCTTTCATTATACGCCCCAGAGGCTGAGCGGGCATTTCGGTTAGCTTGGGTTGCGGTACATGAATCCATTTTAGAGAAAGCGACCAATAGCAAAGTGGACTGGAAATGCTTGGTACTTTCTGCGGTGAGTAATGCTGAATTTCATGTTATGAATTCACAGCTTTCGTCATTTAATGTTGATAGTAGCGAATATACTTTTGTACCTGTGCACCCTTGGCAGTGGGAGCAAAAATTATCACTTCTATTTTCTAGAGAAATGGCTGAGAAAACGTTGGTTTACTTGGGGAAATTTGGAGATGAATTTTTACCGCAATTATCAATTAGAACGTTGAGTAATGTAACGCGTCCAGAGAGCTATGATATTAAACTGCCTTTAACAATCATGAATACTTCTTGTTATCGTGGTATTCCTGGTCGTTATATTCTTGCGGGGCCAATAGCATCCGATTGGTTGGATTCTATTTTTAAATCGGATCCTTTATTCGTTGATAAAAAAGCCGAAGTGTTACAAGAGCCAGCAGCAGGGTTCGTTGCTCAGGCTGACTATAAGCTATTGACAGATGCCCCTTATCGTTATCATGAATTGCTTGGTGTGATATGGAGAGAATCAGCGCAATCTAAACTTGGTGAAAATGAGAGTGCGATATTAATGGCCGCACTGATGGAGTCTGATGAATCTGGTGTGCCTCTGATTTCTGAGTATATTCAAGCCTCTGGATTATCAATAGAAGCATGGTTAGATAAGCTGTTTGATGCCGTTGTGATCCCTTTTTATCACTTACTCTGTAAATATGGTGTATCCCTCATTGCGCACGGGCAAAACGTAACGTTAGTTATGGAAGGTGGGATACCAAAGCGCATTTTATTGAAGGATTTTCAGGGAGATATGCGCCTTGTTGAGCGAGATATTCCAGAGCAAGAAACCCTTGCTCCTTTAGTTAAAGAAGTGACAGTTAAATTACCTGAAGAGTTAATTATTCATGATTTGCAAACAGGTCATTTCGTTACGGTTCTTCGCTTTATCTCGCCACTTGTCGAAACTTTAGGATTGCCTGAAATCGAGTTTTATAAGGTACTTGCTCAACGAGTTCACACTTATATGGCTATGACTCCTGAATATAAAGACAGATTTGAACGTTTAGATCTGTTTAAACCCAGAATATTACGTATAGGGCTTAATTTAGCTAAGTTTCGACATAGTACGGATTCGAGTGCTTCTCGTATGCTTCCAGATATGGACGATAAGGTAGATAACCCACTGTACATCGCTTTAAATCAATAACAATAATATTAAATGGAGAAATAATAACATGACAGTCAGATTGGATTTGGCAGGGATCGGTGTTGGTCCCTTTAACTTAAGCATAGCGTCGCTTTTGGATCCTCAAAAACACATTAATGCGACCTTTTTTGAAAGTCGAGAGTCTTTTGCTTGGCACCCCGGCTTGTTACTTGATAACACCAATATGCAGACGATGTTTTTAAAAGACTTAGTTAGTGCGGTGTATCCTGAAAGTCCTTACTCTTTTTTATCTTATTTAGTGAAGAATAAGAAATTCTATCGGTTTTTATCCGCAGAATTAAGTTGTATTAGTCGTCATGAGTTTTCAGATTATTTGGCATGGGTTTCTCAGCAATTAAGTAACGTGAAATTCTCAACCCATGTTGAGAATGTAGAATTTAACGGTGATTCATTTGAAATCCAAACGACTAATGGAGTGTATGAGGCGAAAAACTTATGCATTGGTACAGGTAAGGTTCCTTTTATTCCTGAGTGTGCCGTTCCACATATAGGTCCAAGTGCTTTTCATGCCGCGGAAATGGGATTACGTTCGCGTGATTTTACGAATAAGCGTGTTGTGATTGTGGGTGGTGGCCAAAGTGGTGCAGATATATTTTTAAATGTACTGCGAGAAAAATGGGGTAAACCTGCTTCATTAGATTGGGTTTCACGACGCTCTAATTTTCAACCATTAGACGAAGCATCATTTACTAATGAATTTTTTACTCCTGATTATGTGAATGCGTTTGTTAACTTGGCTCCTAATGTTAAACAATCAGAAATTGAGGCTCAAAAACTCACTTCAGACGGCATAACTCAACTTGCACTATTAGACATATATCGAGAGTTATACCATCGTTTTGATGTACTAAAAGAAGATAAATGGGTTCGTTTGTTACCACATAGAACGATGAATTCATTGAATATTAATGAGTTTGAATTTTCGCTAGGTATTCATAACGCATTAAGCCAGCAGTTAGAAATACATCAAGCGGACATTGTCATTTTAGCGACTGGTTTCAAGTCTCCTTATCCGGCTTGTTTAAACTCCATCCTTCCTTTGTTGGATCTTGATGATCAAGGTCGATATCAATTAACGCCTGAATTTGAATTGAAATGGAAAGGCAGCAAGAACAACAAGATATTTGCTGTTAATGCTGGTATGCATAGTCATGGTATTGCAGAGCCCCAGCTGAGCCTAATGGCATGGCGTAGTGCTCGTATTATTAATCAGTTAACAGGCACTGCGGTATATGACATTGCATCTAACCCTGGAATGATTGATTGGATCTCAGAACCTAAGGTGTGCGAACCCTCAACTGTGTAGATCTTTATAGTTTGGTTTTATAAAAATAGTTGAATACGGATTTTTATCATTCGTATTCATTTGTTGTGATAATAATATAAAAAGAGAAAGTAGATGAACGTTAAAAAAGGGAATTATCCGTTAACTTTAGTTGCAATGGCAGTCGCTGTTGCAACGACGAGTGCTGCTATGTCAGTTCAGGCAGAGGAATATACATCGACAACTGAAGAAACCATGGTGGTTGTTTCAAGCCGGACACCTAAAGCTATCAGTGAAATTCCAGGAACAGTATGGTTTGTTGATTCGGAGCAAATTGAACAAGAATACCGTGGTGGTAAAACACTGGGTGAGATTTTGGCAACGACGATTCCATCCTTAGATGTAAGTAGTGGTGCAAGAACCAATTACGGTCAAAATTTACGTGGCCGTGCAATGCTTGTGATGATTGATGGTGTTTCGTTGCAATCTTCTCGCCCAATCAGTCGTCAGCTTGATGCGATTGACCCATTTAATATTGAGCGAATTGAAGTACTCTCTGGCGCAACTTCGATTTATGGTGCGGGTGCTACTGGCGGTGTAATTAACATCATTACAAAAAAAGCAGACAGTGATGAATTGCAATTTGAAAGTTATGTGAGTGGTAGTTCGGGCTTTAATAGCGGAGATGATTTCGATTATAAACTCGCACAATCAATTTCTGGAGGTACAGAGAAAGTAAAAGCGAGAGTATCTGCCGTATATACTGAAACTCAGGGATATTATGATGCTAATGGTGATATTGTTACGCCTGATATATCTCAAGGGTCATTGCAATATAATGAGACAATTGATTTACAAAGTACGGTAGATGTCGCTATCTCTGATACGAAGAACATCAATTTTTTAGCTCAATATTATGATAGCCAACAAGACTCCCCTTACGGTCTTTACATTAAAAATTATAAGTTTATTGATGTAAGAAAAGGGTTTGAGTCGGATCGCCAACATGGTACTGAACGTATTATGTTAAGTGCTGCTTATAGTGATTCAGAAGTGTTAGGTCACCAGTTAGTTGTAGAGGCGTCTTATCGTAAAGAAGATCAAACTTATACGCCATATTATCAAAGTGCCTCTCAGCAAACGACGGATGTTATCTCTTTAAAAACAGCACTTGCGAAATCATTTGGAAAAGTGAATTTGGTTTATGGTGTTGATGCGTACATGGATAAGTTTGATAGTAATCAGGCTTTATTTGATCCAACCATTGCCAATAACTCTGGAAATTTGGTTAATCAAACGTATGCAAAAGTTGGGCGTTATCCCGGGGTAGAAGTTGGCTCTGTTGCTGGCTTTATTCAAGCCGATATTAATATCACTGATGATTGGTCTATTGAGGGCGGTTATCGCTATCAATATATGAATAATAAGATCGATGATTTTGTCGATTATAAGATTCAAAAGAAAATTGCTGCGGGAAATGGTGTTTCAGCTGATGTTGTACCAGGTGGTGAGACAGATTATACCGTTGGTTTGTTTAACCTTGGTACGATATATAAATTGACCTCAGAGTCACAAATATGGGCGAATTTCTCACAAGGTTTTGATTTGGCCGATCCTGCTAAATATTATGGGCAAGGTTCGTATTCTGCAGTTGATGCAAATGGTCATTATACGCTTCAAAATAGTATTAATGTTGCTGGTTCTAAAATGTCAGGGATAAAAACAAACAGCTATGAAGTTGGTTTTAGAACTGACCAAAGTGCTTTGAGTTTTCAAACTGCGGCGTATTTTTCTCAATCGGATAACTCAGTTAAATACAATAAGAAAACGTTGTTAATTGAAGATGTAGATAATGAAAAACGTGTTTACGGTGCTGAAGCATTAGTATCGTATTGGGTGATGGATAATCTTCAAGTAGGGGCTTCTGGTCATTATGTTATTTCAGAATTACAAACGGATGGGAAATGGGACGATTTAAGTGCTGGTGAGGCAAGTACATCTAAAGCAAACTCCTGGGTTGGTTGGTATGAATCTGATTTGGCGTTAAAAGTTCAAAGCCAAACCATGTTCGATTATAAAGATTCAAGTGATAATGAATTATCCGGTTATACCGTGTTTGACTTAGTGGGTAGTTATGAATTGCCAGTCGGAAGTTTAGGTTTTGGTATTCAAAACTTGTTTAATAAAGATTATACAACGGCTTGGGGACAACGAGCTCAGATCTTATATTCTAGCCACTATGATGCAGCTGCATATGATTATAAAGGTCGTGGCCGCACCTACACTCTTAACTACCAAGTAACTTACTAACTGATTCTTTTGTAAATAAAATCAATAAGGCTATCTTTATGAGGTAGCCTTATTTTTATTAATAACTGCCGAGTGTGTCCATGTATTGATGGTAATAATTCGGTATGATTGAAATATAAGCATTTTATTTATAAGGTGTAGAAAGTTTAGCTATTTATAAATTAGAAAAGGATGACAGCGAATGACATATGACACATTAATTACCATCGGCGTTTTGGTTTTCTTGGTCTTAATTCTTATTGCTCTAGGGGTTAAAATGGTTCCTCAAGGGTATAATTGGACCGTAGAACGCTTTGGTCGATATACGCAAACATTGCAACCTGGTCTAAATATTATTATCCCGTTTGTTGATGGTATTGGTCAGAAAATTAATATGATGGAACAGGTTCTTGATATTCCTGCACAAGAGGTCATTTCTAAAGATAATGCTAATGTAACGATTGATGCGGTTTGTTTCGTTCAAGTTGTTGATGCAGCAAAAGCCGCTTATGAAGTCAGTGACCTTCAACATGCTATTCGTAATCTTACATTAACGAACATGCGTACCGTTTTAGGCTCGATGGAACTAGATGAAATGCTAAGCCAGCGAGATATGATTAACGTAAAACTATTAGCGATTGTCGATGCAGCAACCAATCCATGGGGTGTAAAGGTCACTCGTATTGAGATTAAAGACGTGCAACCACCTGCAGATCTAACTGCTGCAATGAATGCTCAAATGAAAGCTGAACGTAATAAACGAGCAGATGTACTAGAAGCGGAAGGGGTGCGTCAAGCTGAGATCCTAAAAGCAGAAGGTCATAAGCAAGCTGAAATTCTTAAAGCTGAGGGTGATAAGCAAGCTGCAATCTTGCAAGCAGAAGCTCGTGAACGTGCGGCTGAAGCAGAGGCTAACGCAACCCGAATGGTATCAGAAGCGATTGCTCAAGGTGATGTTCAAGCCGTTAATTACTTTATCGCTCAAGGTTATACTGAGGCAATTAAATCGATTGGCCAAGCAGAGAATGGCAAAATTATTATGCTACCATTAGAGGCAACAGGTTTAATGGGCTCTGTTGCTGGCATTGCTGAGATGTTCAAAGCAGATAAAGAGGTCCAAAAATAGGAGTTCACCATGGAGTTTTTTGAACAGATGAATCATTGGCACTGGTTGACTTTAGGGTTGTTACTACTTGCTGGTGAATTATTAGGAACAGCGGGCTATTTTTTGTGGATAGGGCTATCAGCGGTGGCTGTTGGAGCGTTATATGCCGTGATACCACTTAGTTGGCAAATGCAGTGGATCAGTTTTGCTGTTTTTTCACTCTTTACGACTTGGTTATGGTGGCGCTATCAGCATAAAAAAGACATGAGTTCTGATGCAAAAAGAGCGCTTAATCAAAAAGATAAGCAACTGATTGGTCAAACATCTCGTTTGGAAGAAGATGTTCATGCAGGTTCTTGTCGAATTGTATTAGGTGATACCACATGGTCAGCTAAAAGTGCCGTTGATATAGAAAAAGGAACACTAGTTCGAGTAGTTTCTGTTGATGGTATTATTTTGACAATTGAACCAGTAAAAAAATAATTTAACATTTTCATTTAAAGTGGATAATTTGTTGTGTTTAACCGCAATGAATTATTCACTTTTTTCACATATTCTTTGTGAAAGATATTTCTTTGTTTCAAATATAATTATCTTGCATTCATATATTCATAAATTAATGTACTTTTGTGCCTTTTTATTTTATTTTTTGCATCCTAGCCAAAGAATATAGCTATGGCGATAAAAATAATTATAAGTTAATTCAATGGACAAAAATTATGGATTATAAAAACCTAACGGTGCAAAAGAAAATTGCTACTGTTTTTTCTGTTATTGGTTTGGTAATGGTGGCTTTTGCTCTATTTCTTTTACAAGAATTAAATAAAGTAGAAGCAGAAGTAATTAACTTTACTGACTCCACAGTACCGAGTGTGTTGTCTGCAGAAGAATTATATTTCGAAATGAATGCATATCGTCGAAATCAATATGCTGCATTAAATTATGAAACGAAAGATGCATTAGGCTTTTTAACTATTCTGTCGAAGCAAGAAAATGACATAAAAGCTGAACTTGCTGCGTATGAAGCGACGGTAATTACTGAGCATGAACGCCGTATCTTTAATCACGTTAAAAATAGTTGGCAAACCTATACGACTCAACTTAAAGGTTTTAATAGCTTAGTTAGTAACCAAGAAATCAAACAAGCACAGAAAGAGTTAGTGAATACATTCATTTTATTTGAAAATGTAGGGGCAGCATTAGATGGGTTAATACAAATTAATATAGGATTTGTTGCGAATAATCGCACAGCCATCATGCATAGTGTTGATAATGTAACCACCGCAACAAAAGTATCATTTAGTGCATTAATTGCATTTATGATTTTTGTAACCTTCTTTTTAGCTCGTCAAATTTGCCGTCCATTACATTTGGTTGTTGAACAATCTAAAGCGATCGCTGCGGGAGATTTAACTTTTGAACTTCGTCGTGAAGAAATTGGTAATGACGAATTAGGTGCATTAGCAGATACAAATATCGAAATGCAGCATCAACTGCGAACTTTAATTGAAAATACAATTTCAGCGGTAACTCAACTTTCAGTCGAAGTGAAAGAAATGAATGATAGTTCGGAAAAATCGTTCGATAATACGACTGCAATGTCAGATATTACGGTTGTTGCCGCTGCAATTGACGATATAAAAACAGCTATTGATGAACCTAAAAAAGAGTCAATTAAATTAAATAGCATCATTGAAATCATGAACAATATTGCTGAAGAAACGCATACATTTACGACGAATATTGCGAGTGAAGCAGCTGTTTTGGATAAACAAAATGCTCGTTTTGAGGTGATGGTTACTGAAGCCCATGCTCTTGCTAGTCATACTCAACTATCAACGAAAAAAGCAGTGACGTTTATAGAATCATTGCAAGAAAATATGACGTATAAAAACATAGAGCAATCGAGAATAAAATTATCTCAATTAGCAAATACACTACAAACATTTTTGTCTTATTTTAAAGTGTAACTATATAATAATGGATATAATTTTATTTGACGTTATTATTTTGACTTTTGAGCTTTAAAAAAGTAATTTCACAATTATATTATCTAAAGTGGATAATTTATTATATTCGATATGATAAATTGTTCACATTTTTTACAAGCCTGCCTCAATGCCTTAACTGGATTAATATCCACCCCTAATTTGCTGTAATTATTGATATTTATCATATTTATAATTTGATGTACTTTTATGATCATTTCGTATACCTTCCGCGCCCTTGTCAGATACCTAATAAAAATAATGACAATAAAAATATAAATTAATCCAAAGGTCGTGAATTATGAGTTATAAGAATTTAGCGGTTCGCAATAAAATTGCCGCTGTATTTTTAGTTATTGCATTAGTAATTGTAGCATTTGCTACTTTTTTATTGCAGGAATTAAATAAAGTTGAAGAGAGGGTTATTAACTTTGCTGATTCAACGGTCCCTAGTGTTATTTCTGTTGAGAATTTGTATTTTGATATGAATACGCATCGACGTAATCAATATGCCGGGTTAACACTTAAGCAAGAAGATTTACCAAACTTGATTGCGACATTGGCATCTCAGGAAAGTATGATAAATGCTGAGTTAGCAAAATATGAAAGTACGGTAAGTAGTGATAATGAACGTCGTGTCTTTGATCGCGTTTTAACACATTGGAGAAAGTATGAAGATCTTTTAAAAAACTTCCCAGTGTTGATTCAAAATAGAGATATTGAGCAAGCACAATTAGAGCTTTCTAAATCTATTACACAGTTTCTTGAATTAGGTGATGCGATGGATGCTTTGGTTGAAACTAATTTAGGTTTTGTTGCGAACAACCGTACCTCAATTATGCGTAGTGTTGATAGTGTAACGATGGCAACAAAAGTCTCATTCAGTGCATTAATAGCATTTATGATCTTTGTTACTTTCTTTTTAGCTCGCCAAATTTGTCGCCCATTGAACTTAGTTGTTGAGCAATCTAAAGCCATAGCATCGGGTGATTTAACGTTTAAACTTAATCGTGAAGAAATTGGTAATGATGAATTAGGTGCATTGGCTGATACTAATATTGAGATGCAAAACCAATTACGTATTTTAATTGAAGATACGATTTCGGCAGTGACACAGCTTTCAACTGCAGTTGAAGAAATGAGTGCGATTTCAGAGCAATCTTCACGTGGTATGCAGCAGCAACAATCAGACATCACAATGGTTGCCGCTGCAATGGAAGAGATGAAGGCAACGGTTGCTGATGTAGCAAATAATACAGAAACAGCATCGACGTCTGCTTTAGAAGCGTCAGAAGAAGCCAAGCAAGGTAACCAAGACGTTCAATCTAACATTGAGCAAATTCAGATTGTTTCTCGTGATATTGAGCAAGCAGGTGAGTTGGTTGAAGAATTAGAGCGCGAATCAAATAACATCAGCGTAGTTGTTGAAGTTATTCGTGGCATTGCAGATCAAACAAACCTATTAGCATTGAACGCAGCGATTGAAGCGGCACGTGCTGGTGAACAAGGTCGTGGTTTTGCGGTTGTTGCCGATGAAGTTCGCTCTCTTGCTGGTCGTACTCAATCATCAACAAGTGAAATCGTTGAAATCATTGAAAAGTTACAAGCAAGTGCTGCACATGCTAAATCAGCGACAGATCAAAGTTGTTCTAAGATCCGTGTTTGTGTAGAGCAAAGTGTTCAAACAGGTAACTCAATTCAAATGATTGAAGAAACCATGATGAAAGTAACGGACACGAGCATTCAAATTGCAAGTGCATGTAGCCAACAAGACTCAGTAACAGAAGAACTGGGTCGCAACATTCAAAGCATGAGCCTATCGGCAAGTGAAGTTGCACTAGGCGCAGAGCAAACGGCTCAATCAAGTGTTGAGTTAGCGCAGTTAGCAAATAAATTACAAACTTCTTTATCGTACTTTAAAGTTTAATTTTTGATTGAGTTTAAAGAGCAAAGTGATGGCAAATGTCATCACTTTTTTTATGAGTCCATAGGAAATCAATAATAATAGAAGGAATGAATAAAAAAATTTTTTCCAAAAAAAATATTGGCGTCTTTTTTGTTGGCGGTATAATTTTGACCTTTGAGCCGGAGTGAAAATTATTTCACATTTTTTCATTGAAATTAGGCAAATTATTACTCTTATCAATAACACCCTGCTTACCTTTTTTACTATTAAAGAAATGCAATGGTTTGCTTGTTGTAAGATTAAATAAGTGTTTCATTGTTTTAACTTTTATTGCAATTATAAAACCATGTGACTTTTTACATATTTTATTTTATTTTCTCGTTCACCTGCCGATAACGTTCGCAGATGAGTTAATTCGTTGACTCAAATAGCAATGCTCATGGAACGAGTGAGAAGAATAATTTATAAGGTTGTAAAATATCATGAGTTACAAAAATTTAGCAGTGCAAAAGAAAATTGCAGTTGTCTTTTCTGCCATTGGTTTGGTGATGATTGCGTTCGCTTTTTTCCTATTACAAGAATTAAACAAAGTAGAGTCAGAAGTTATTAATTTTACTGATTCTACAGTTCCAAGTGTGTTGTCAGTTGAAGACGTATATTATGAAATGAATGCGTATCGTCGTAACCAATATGCTGCATTAACTTATCAAGAAAAAGACTTACCTAATTTATTATCAACATTATCTAAACAAGAAGCTCAAATTAAATCTGATCTTGATGCTTATGAAGCAACGGTTGCGAGTGAAGATGAGCGCCGTGTTTTTGATCGTGTTGCAAATGGTTGGAATAAGTATTTAACTGAATTAAAAGAATTTAACGGCTTAGTTGCGAATAAAGATCTTAAGTTAGCCCAACAGGAATTGTTGGATTCTTTCTCTCAATTTGAAGAAGTTGGCGCAGCAATGGATGGGTTAGTTCAAAAAAACCTTAGTTTTGTTAGTAATAATCGCCAATCAATCATGAATAGCGTTAATAGTGTAACGTTGGCAACAAAAGTATCGTTCAGTGCATTAATCGCATTTATGATCTTTATTACTTTCTTCTTAGCTCGTCAAATTTGTCGTCCATTAAACTTAGTGGTTGAACAGTCTAAAGCGATTGCTGCGGGTGATTTAACGTTTGAACTTCGTCGTAGTGAAATTGGTAATGATGAGTTAGGTGCATTGGCTGATACTAATATTGAAATGCAGCATCAATTACGTATTTTAATTGAAGATACGATTTCTGCTGTTACTCAACTTTCAGCAGCGGTTGAAGAGATGAGTGCGATTTCAGAGCAATCTTCACGTGGTATGCAACAACAGCAATCAGACATCACAATGGTCGCCGCTGCAATGGAAGAGATGAAAGCAACGGTTGCAGAAGTGGCAAACAACACTGAAACTGCATCAACGTCTGCTTTAGAAGCGTCAGAAGAAGCCAAGCAAGGTAACCAAGACGTTCAATCTAACATTGAGCAAATTCAGATTGTTTCTCGTGATATTGAGCAAGCAGGTGAGTTGGTTGAAGAATTAGAGCGCGAATCAAATAACATCAGCGTAGTTGTTGAAGTTATTCGTGGTATCGCAGATCAAACGAACTTATTAGCATTGAACGCAGCGATCGAAGCGGCACGTGCTGGTGAGCAAGGTCGTGGTTTTGCGGTTGTTGCTGATGAAGTTCGCTCTCTTGCTGGTCGTACTCAATCATCAACAAGTGAAATCGTTGAAATCATTGAGAAGTTACAAGCAAGTGCTGCGCATGCTAAATCAGCAACAGATCAAAGTTGTTCTAAGATCCGTGTTTGTGTAGAGCAAAGTGTTCAAACAGGTAACTCAATTCAAATGATTGAAGAAACCATGATGAAAGTAACGGACACGAGTATTCAAATTGCAAGTGCATGTAGCCAACAAGACTCAGTAACAGAAGAACTTGGTCGCAACATTCAAAGCATGAGCCTATCGGCAAGCGAAGTTGCACTAGGTGCAGAGCAAACGGCTCAATCAAGTGTTGAGTTAGCGCAATTGGCTTCAACTCTTCAGCAGTCTCTATCGCGCTTTAAAGTGTAATTTGACGATTCATTGAATTGAGTTAGTGTGTACTAGAAACTAGAAACTAGAAACTAGAAACTAGAAACTAGAAACTAGAAACTAGAAAGGAGATCATATGATCTCCTTTTTTTATGTCTTCATGCTTATATGGTTTGGTATAAACTTAAATTTTATTTTTAATGGCTTTAATCAAGATTGATGTATCCATTCTGCCTAAGCCTTGTTCTTGTAGGCTTTGATACTCTTTATCTACTTCTTCCGTTAAGGGAAGTGAAATACCATTAGCTTTCGCTTCATCTAGACAAATACCAAGATCTTTTCTCATCCAGTCGATTGCAAAACCAAAATCAAATTTATCTTGTGCCATGGTACTTGCACGGTTTTCCATTTGCCACGAGCCTGCTGCACCGTGTTTTAATGTTTCAACAACAAGGTCAATATCTAGGTTAGCTTTTTCAGCAAGGATCAATGCTTCACTTAATCCTTTTAATACACCAGCAATACAGATCTGGTTTGCCATTTTACAGCGTTGCCCTTGGCCGTTTTCACCAAGAAGTGTAATGGCTTTTGCAAAACTTTGAATAACTGGTTTTGCGATATTGAAAGCCGCTTCATTACCGCCGCACATTACGGTTAATACACCATTTTCAGCACCAGCTTGTCCTCCAGAGACAGGAGCATCAATAAAGTGATTACCTTGATCTTCACAGGCTTTTGCTAATTCGATTGCTAGTGTCGCTGATGTTGTGGTGTTATCCACTAAGATAGCACCAGGTTTTAATCCTGCAAGAATGCCATCGTCGCCATAAATCACGCTACGGACATCGTCATCATTTCCAACACAAATGAATACGATATCTGAGCCTTCAGAGGCTTCACGTGGCGTCGAAGCGGACTGTCCTTTATATTCTTCTGCCCACTGCTTTGCTTTCGCTTCGGTACGATTATAAACCGTTGTAGAATAACCTGCATTTTGAAGGTGACGAGCCATTGGGTAGCCCATAACGCCTAAACCGATAAAGCTAACATTAGTGATTTCCATGTCGTTCCTTATTTATGTTGTAATGTGATAGTCGTTTAATCTACTTTCTAAGTATTTATATGATTAATAGCTTGTTTATAGGACTCATGAGAATTAAAACATATCTTGTAACAGTTTAATATCTGAATATTAACCATGTTTTTATCGAGGTTAATATTTATTCAACAAGTCGATATTGAAACTGTTTAGTTCAATACCAAAATTAATTTCAGCTGCTTTTTCATATATTTCATTAATGTTTTTTTGAACTGAAGTAATCGTAAGTGTATTGTTATCCAAAATGAATACTTGCTTTTGAGTTGTATAATAGAAGGCCAGTATTAATAGTGAATCATGGTCATTTTGCTCTGCTTTTGTCTTTATCGCTGCAAGTTTTCGGTAAATACGATGATGGAGCTGTTTTAGTTTCCAAACATACATAATGTCATCGAAGTATGGGTAAGTTTTAACTTTATTCATAATGAAAGAAGTGGCGATGAGACTTAAGATGACGCCTAAAACATTGAGGTGAAAGTTACCTGTAGAACCTGATTCTGTCACACCTTCAAAACCAAAAAATGCAATCAGAATGGATCCAAATAAAATAGCAAGAGCTGCAAGTAAAGCAACAAAATACACCATTATAAGATTGGTTTTCTTTCGGTAAGTATCTTTATCTATATTTTGAATTTTCATATCCGATCTCTCTAATTCGACTTATGCTTATTGATAAGTGTAGCGCGGAAATAAGTGGAATTGGAATTAAGAAAGAGTAACCGTTAGTGTTATCAAAAATTTAGCTATGAAAGGGCCAACACGCTCTATTGAATTGTAATAAAAAGTAAAAAGCCATATCAAGAGGATCTGATATGGCTGATTTTTATGATGTAATGTCTTTTAATGCCAGAGTATCTTAAAAGATAAACTGGTATAAGAAACCGGCTCCCATTGCCATACCTAAAATCACAGTTAGAAAGGCAATAATCATTTGGTTTTTGAAGATAGATTTCAATAAAATTACTTCAGTTAAACTTGCACCAGCACTGCCAATAATTAATGCCATAACTGCTCCTAGGCTCATCCCTTTTGCTGCTAATGCCGCACTGAGAGGAATAACCGCTTCAGCTCGAATGTACAGTGGAATACCAATAACTGCAGCTACAGGAATAGCAAATGGGTTATTTTCACTTGCCACTTTAGCGACAAATTCTGTTGGCATAAAACCGTAGATCATCGAACCAAGAGCAATACCGCCGATTAAGTAAGGTAATACTTTTTTGAAATCACTCCACGTGCTGTTCCAAATTTTCATCCATTTGCTTTGAGGTGCTTTTTTCTCTCCGCCACAAGTAGAACCACAGCATTTTGGTTCGGGTGCAAGGTAAGCACTTTCTTTTACGTATTTTTCAAAACCGAGTTTTTCTAATAAGTAACCAGCAATAACCGATATACCCATTGCAATCGCAAAGTAGAAAACGGTCACTTTAATACCGAAGGTAACCGCGAATAACCCAATAATAATAGGGTTAAGTAGTGGACTTGCAAATAAGAATACCATCATGGTACCAAACCCCGCTTTTGCTCTAAGTAACCCTTTTAAAAAAGGGATCGTTGAGCATGAGCAGAATGGAGTAATAGCACCTAATAAACCCGCAACAAAATACCCTCTGCCATTTTTTCCACTCAAGATACTTTGGATTTTTGAAGGTGGAATATACTCCTGCAAAACGCCAACTAGATAACTAATTAAAAGGAAAAGCACGGTTAGCTCTGCGGCTAAAAATGCAAACATATTAAGGGTGTCCATCACCATGTCTTGTGTAATTGTGAACATAACTCTAAATCTCTATATTTCTGGAATAATCGAAATATACACTTTTCAATTAGCATGATCAACATATTTCTAGTAATATCGAAATATAAATTTAATGAGGAATAAATAATGGATATCGAAATTATTGCTAAAGCATTGAAAGAATTAGGACATCCGACACGTTTGGCTATTTATAAAGGGGTTGTACGTGCGGGTTATCAAGGAATTGCAGTGGGTGGATTACAAGAAAAATTGAATATTCCAGGTTCTACATTGTCACATCATGTATCAGGATTAGTCTCTGCAGGCTTAATTACACAGCGTCGGGAAGGGCGTACTTTATTTTGTGTTGCTGAGTATGAAAAACTCACGTCGGTGATTGATTTCTTGCAAGATGAATGCTGTTTTGATGAAGCTAGTGAAGCTAATGCGGATAAGTAGTTAATACAAAAAGGAATAATTAAATGAATGTTTATACTCAATTTGAAAGTCCATTAGGTCTTGTGACTGCTAACGCGAATGATGATGGCTTACTTGGTGTTTGGTTTGAAAGCCATAAAATGGAATTAAGTGATTTTGGAACGCGAGCAGATGATCATCCTATTCTGAAACTTACCGTTCTTCAGTTACAAGAATATTTTAGTGGTGACCGTCGTGAGTTTTCTATTCCATTAGCAGCCAAAGGAACGGAGTTTCAAAATAAGGTATGGAAAGCACTAACCACAATCCCTTATGGTGAAACATGGTGCTACAAAGATCTTGCTATTGCGGTAGGTAACCCAAAAGCATCTCAAGCCGTGGGTGGTGCTAATGGCAAAAACCCTATCTCTATTATTGTTCCTTGCCACCGAGTGATTGGCAAAAATGGTAGCCTCACTGGATATGCTGGTGGTGTTGATATTAAACAAGCATTATTAGAGTTAGAGGCGAAATCGTAATATAAAGTTAATTTGCTTCTTTGAGGATCTCATAAGGGCGATCTTGTGTCGTCATCATGGGAGATGATCTCAATACTAATGTCGGTTCTAATAAGTACTCTAATGGTTTGTTGATACAACTTTGCTCTATGTGTTCCCCTTTAAGGGCATCAAGCATTAATTCAAAGCCACGAAGAGCTATTTGATGCATCGGTTGGTGAACACTAGAAAATCCGAGTGATTGTGCAATAAAGGTGTCATCAAAACCAACTATCTCGACCTGTTTAGTTAGATTAGTGTTATTAAGCAGGTTATACACATGACTTGCTGAAATATCATCAGAGCAGAAAAGTGCTTCTAATGGTGTATCTGAGTTTAGTATGTGGTCTTGTATGAACTCTTTCAAAGATTCTGCGGTATATGGAGTGAGAATACATTCCCCGTTAAGCTTTCTGCTTTTATTTAATAAGGTATTTTGAAAACCAATAAAACGGTCAGATTGTTGGCTAGTACTGCCAATAAAGCCAATACGTCGATAGCCTTGTTTAATAAAATACTCTGCGACTAAATTACCACCATGCTTATGATACGTTCCAATACTTAAACAAAGTGGTGAAGTCACCGTTAATAAGATCACTGGAAATGGCAGGCTTTGAAGAGGGCGAATATGTTGCTCTTTTAAGGAGCGAGGAATAAGAAATACGCCATCCACATTATGATGTTTACACTCTTCTAAAAATGTCTGTTCAAGTTTTAAATTATTACGACTGTTGAACAGCAGAATACTGCGCCCGTGTTTATATGCTTCCTCTTCTAGCACATCAATGAGTTTAGCGAAAAATGGATTGCTCATGTTGCGTACAATTACACCAAACAGCTTGGTTGCTTTTTTTCTCTTAGGCTCCGGTTTTTGGTAATTGAACTTAGCAATAGCGGCTTCTACTGCGTGTCGTGTAGCATCAGATACCTTGTCATTGTTATTGATCACTCTTGATACCGTAGCGATAGAAACGCCTGAATATTTTGCAATGTCTCTAATGGTCATTTTATATTTCTTAAAAGGTAACTTGGTGGTAGCGTTCATCATACGATTATTTGTGTAACAAGTTTTTGTGTTACATCACATAATTCTAGTCAATATATATAAATGATAGGTTACTTATCTATTGGTTCTTGTGAATAGTTTCTAAAGTGAATGCGAGACTCTATTATCAACTCAACAAGTTAATGATTGGGTATCACCGTGGATTTAGATAAATATAAAACGATTAATCTTGCAACGGAACAAGACAATGAAAAGTTTAATACTATTCGTGGCAATACAGTATATCGACCACAATTACATATTACGCCACCGCATGGATTATTAAATGACCCAAATGGGTTTTGTTATTTTAATAGTGAGTATCATTTATTTTACCAGTGGTATCCATTTGGTACTTTTCATGGCATGAAACATTGGATGTATTTAACATCGAACGATTTATATTCTTGGAATGAACACGGAAGTAAAATAACGCCAGTAGAAAAGTATGAATCACATGGCGCTTATTCTGGTGCGGCTTTTGTTGAGGATAATTCTGCGTATTTATTTTATACGGGTAATGTGAAAAATGGCGAAGAGCGCGATGCAAATCAGTGCTTCGCTATTTTAGATAAAGAGAATCAAGTAACAAAATCAGAGCACAATCCAATTATAAAGTCGTTCCCTAAAGGGTATACGGGCCATGTAAGAGATCCCAAAATCATTAAAGACGGCGACGTTTACTACATGCTGCTTGGAGCTCAAAGAGAGGCTGATTTAAAAGGGTCTATCATTGTTTATTACTCTGATAACTTAGTTAATTGGGTATTAAAAGGTGAACTGTCAATTGATAGTGATGCGGATTTTAATGAAGCCTATATGTTTGAATGCCCAGATTTACTTGAAGTAGACGGGCAAGACGTACTTATCTTTTCTCCACAAGGTATTTCACCAAAGCAGGAGCGATTTCATAATCGTTATAACGTCGTGTATTGCATTGGTCACATTGATTGGGGAGCACTGACCTTTATTGTGGATCATTGGGATGAACTTGATCGTGGGTTTGATTTTTATGCTCCGCAAACAATGAGCAACAACCCAAATGAACCAACATTAATCGCATGGGCAGGAACAGACGATGATTTACCATCAAAACAATACGGTTGGATTAACTGTTTAACGGCACCAAGAAAACTATCGATTAAAGAGAATAAACTTTATCAAGAATTAGAACCAATTAATGAATGTAAACTGAATTCGGTATTAGTAAATGAAAATATAACGGCGGATAAAATAATTAAATTAGAGTCATTGTCCTTTTTATTAGATATTGATTTTAGCCAAGCTGAAAATATATCGGTGATTATTTTTGATGACTTTAATAATGAGTTTTTATTTACGGTTGATAATGAAAGTAAACAACTAATACTAGATAGATCAAATTATGATCATAATGAAAAAGAGTATGAATTTGGTTCAATTCGTTCTTGTTCATTAACTAAAAAAAGTGAAAATCTGACGTTATTTTGTGATCAAAGTATTATCGAAATATTTTCAGACCAAGGATGTAATGTATTTACGTCACTGTTTTTCCCATCAAAAGGAAACCAATACTTAAAAATAACTTTTGATGAGCCTGCTGAAATAAAAGCAACCCTACAATATGTGAATGGAATTTAGGTATAACATTATGAATTATGACGCTATTACCAATGAGATACTGGATAGTATCGGTGGAATCGACAACATTAAAAACGCTGAACACTGTGCAACACGCTTACGTTTAATTTTAAAAGACAACGATAAAGTCAATGTTGATGAAGCCAAAGCGATTGAACAGATCAGTGGTTACTTTTATCAATCAGGTCAGCACCAGTTTATTATTGGAACGGGTAAAGTTACTCATGTTTATAATGCATTAAAGCAGAAGCTAGGTGGTGCAGCAGAAGGTGGTGATTTTAAGCAAGACGCGTTCTCGGATATGACTGCAAGCCAAAAAGTGGTTCGTACTTTGGCGGATATTTTGGTTCCACTTATTCCTGCGCTTGTAACAACAGGTTTGTTAATGGGTTTACGTGGCATGCTTCTGCATTCGGGTGTGGAATTCTCACCTGAGCTATTGGCACTGTTTAGCATGTTAACCGATACCGCTTTTGCCTTCTTACCGGTATTGATTGCTTTTTCTGCCTCGAAAAAATTTGGTGGTAATCCAGTTATTGCAATCGTAGTTGGTTTGATGATGGTTGCACCGCAACTGCCTAATGCATGGGCGGTAGCAAGTGGTGGTGCAGAACCGATGATGGTCACTCTATTTGGACTCTCTTTCCCATTAGTTGGTTATCAGGGGACGGTATTACCTGCTATTTTCGCTGGTTGGTTTACGTCTTATCTTGAGCGTAATTTAAGAAAATATGTACCAACGAGTATGGACTTAATTGTTACGCCGTTTGTGACCATTACTATTGCGATTGTGGTTATCTTGTTTGGCTTTGGTCCTTTACTGCAAAGTATTGAGCATGGTTGTACATCGTTAGTACGTTCGGCACTTGATCTTCCATTAGGTATTGGCTACATATTATATGCTGCTTTCCAACAAATGATTGTAATTACTGGTCTTCATCATGCTCTGGGTGTGATTGAAATCGGTCTATTAAATGACACTGGGTTGAACCCACTGCAACCATTAGGCACTGCATCTATGGCGGGTCAATTTGGAGCAGCTATTGCGGTAGCAACGCTATTGAAAAACAAACAGAAAAAGAGCAATGCTTACGGTGCATCAATGTCGACATTGTTTGGTATTACAGAACCACTACTGTTTGGTGTAAACCTTCAATACGGCAAAGTATTCCTGTTTGGTATGGTTGGTGGCGCTGTAGGTGGCTTGGTCACTTATGTATTAAATATCAGTGCAACAGGTATGGGCATTACCTTTATCCCTGGTATCTTATTATATTCACATTCACTGACTGCGGTTTTGGGTTACTTAATGGTGATCGTAAGTGCATTTGTAACCGCGTTCATGTTAACTCGAATTTATAATCCGATTAAAAGAGCAAACTAATTTAGCGATTAGAACCCCGATAGTTTGGCGTCGGGGCCTTTTTAGAGTGAAAAAAGATGAATAAAGTATGGATAACGGGTGATGCCGTAGTGGATTTGATCCCTGAAACATCGACAACTTATTTAAAATGTCCGGGTGGTGCGCCTGCAAATGTGGCGGTAGGCATTGCTCGTTTAGGTGGTGATTGTGCCTTCTTTGGTCGTGTTGGAGAAGATCCTCTGGGCCGCTTTATGCATGAAACACTAAGATCTGAAGGGGTAGATGTAACCTATCTTCAGCTTGATAAAGCTCAACGGACTTCTACTGTTCTGGTTGATCTTGATGACACTGGTGAGCGAACCTTTACTTTTATGGTAAAGCCAAGTGCTGATCAATTTGTTGAAAAATCGGACGTACCTTCTTTCTCATCTGGTGAGTGGTTACATACTTGTTCAATTTCACTGGCGAATGAACCCAGCCGAAGTTCGACATTATATGCATTGTCTTCGATTAAAGCGGCGGGTGGTTTTGTTAGTTTTGACCCTAACTTACGTGATGAAGTTTGGAAAGATCCATCCGAGATTAAAGATGTTGTGATGAAAGCCGTCGCATTAGCAGATGCAGTAAAATTCTCTGAAGAAGAGTTACTGTTTTTAACTGATACTACGGATTTGCAACAAGGATTAGCGTCTATTGCATCACTGAATATACCTTTAGTAGCGATCACTCTAGGTGCTAAAGGTGCATTAGTTGTATTTGAAGGTAAGCAGCAAGTTATTACTGGTATCTCTGTCGATGTCGTAGATACAACCGGTGCAGGAGATGCTTTTGTTTGTGGCCTTATCGCTCTGTTAGCTCATTATTCTGATTGGAAACACATAGAGGTGATTGAAAAAGCCATTGGTTGGGGCAATATTTGTGGTGCATTGGCGACAACTCAAAAAGGAGCTATGACAGCGCTCCCTACTCTAAATTCATTGGTGGCTTTAGACTGTAAAGATTAATCATATAATCAATTATAAAGGAAAGATAAGCAAAAAAGTGGTTTTCTTTCCTTCCGATTGAACGGAAATATCGCCGTTATGTAGGTTAACAATTGAACGTACAATAGTTAAGCCTAAGCCTGCTCCTGTGCTACTTGAATGTTGTCTGGATTTATCCGCTCGATAAAAGCGTTCAAAAATAAAAGGTACATCTTTATCAGGAATCTCATCACCTATATTTGAGATAGATAACATGATGTTACTCTGGTTTTCCTTAATCTTAATTTGAATATCGCTATCGGGTGCAGAGTGACGTATAGCGTTAGAGAGTAGGTTATTTGCTACGCGTTGAATCATGGATTTATCACCCCAAAGAGATCCATTCCCTGAGAGATGAATCGTTACTCCTGTCTCTTCAGACACAATGCTGTAATACTCAATAATAGGAGCGAAGAGTTGTCCTAAATCTAATTGCATGTTGTCTTTTAATAGTAAGTCATTTTCGGATTTAGCAAGATACAAGGTATCGTTAATGGTTTTGTTAATGCGTTCTAATTCTTCTAAGTTTGAAGATAAGATCTCTTGATATTCATAAGGTGTTCTTGGTTGCGATAAGGTGACATGAGTCTGAGTCATAATATTTGAGAGCGGCGTTTTTAATTCATGAGCGATATCAGATGAAAAATCGCTGAGTCGTTCAAATCCAAGTTCTAACCTGTCCAGCATTTGGTTTTGTATTTTAGCAAGTTCAATTAGCTCATTAGGTAAGTGTTCATCGGATAACCGAATGCTTAACTTATTTGGTTGCACTTGCTTGATTCGATCTTGTAAATATTGCAGAGGTTTAAACCCCATATTTACGATGATAAAGCTGTAAATGAAAGAGAGGAGACTCGCGATACTAATTGACCATATTAAAATGCCTTTTAGTCTCTTATTGAACTCGATGTGGTGATCAATATTAATACCAATAAGCAGTCCGGTATAATTATTCTCGTTTTCTAGTGGGTAGTAGAGTGTTCGAAATGTACTTCCAGCATAAGTCCATTCGTTGATTTTTTTTGATTGTTTAAAGGCGCTGTCATTTGGGATGACATTGGTATTTTGTGTCAAGGTGCCATTATCATTGGCAATCCAAATATTAATACCACGACTTTTCAAGGAAGCAAAAATTTCATCACTTGTGATGCCTTCATTTTCCAATAAAACGAAAATGGAAGTACGGTTAGCATTAATTAAACGAAGGTCTTCTTCATAAAAATGGGATTGGACAAGGTATTGAATGGCAAAGCCTAAGCCAATAAAGACAAATACTGAAGTAGAGAAAAACATTAATGTCAGTTTTAGTTTCATTGATAAGTAATGTTTTTTCATATAATTAGCATTCGTCCATTTTATAGCCCATACCGCGAACCGTATGAATCAGTGGCGTGTCGTAGGGCTTATCTATTTTAGCTCTAAGTCGTTTCACTGCGACATCAATGACATTGGTATCACTATCAAAATTCATGTCCCAAATCAGGGAGGCGATTGTTGTTCTTGATAATACTTCCCCTTGTTTACGCATAAACAGTTCGAGTAATGAAAACTCTTTCGCTGTAAGGGTAATGTTGTCTTGGTTTCTTGTTGCGGTTCGTTTTAATAGATCCAGTTGTAAATCAAGTAAGACCAATTGATTTGATGATGAAGCTTGTGATGTTACAGATTTTGCGCGAAGGGCATTTTCAATGCGGGCTTTTAGTTCAGCAAAAGCAAAGGGTTTAATAAGGTAATCATTTGCTCCTAACTCAAACCCTTTAACTCTATCGTCAATTTGATCTTTGGCGGTGAGCATAATGATTGGCGTATCATTTTCACAATTGCGTAGTGTTTGTAGAATTTGCCAACCATTTAGCTTAGGTAACATGACATCTAAGATGATTAAGTCGTATTGATTGGTGGTTGCGTTATATAAACCGTCAGCACCATCTTGTGATAGGTCAACAGTATAGCCAGATTCTGTTAACCCCTTTTTTAGGTATTCTCCTGTTTTAGTTTCATCTTCAATAATAAGTAGTTTCATATTCTTACTTCTTTAATGCGTGGAGAATAATCAATGGTTATCAATACAATATAGACGTATCGTTCTTAGATGACACGTTGATTTAAATAAAATAACATAAAAAATTAGTCATTTGAGTTGCGTTCTAGATAATGATAATTCGCATGAATTAATCCGGTGTATTGTATTTCCCCTTGCATATTCATTGTTTCTTGAACGGTAATATAGCTATCATCATCTAAGCCAATGCTTTGTGTTGTTGTTGATTCAAATGATGCGACTTTTAGGGCTTTTTTCAGTTCTTTTGGTGTACTTTTATCTAATTGATTTAATTTTGTTAACGCTTGATTATAAGCCGCTTGTTTTGTTGATAGGTTATCAGTGTGAATTACAGTACTGTTACTTTTGCTAATGTAATTACCGCTTGTGATTACTGGATTGGCCATTGCGCTTGAGCTTGCAACAATAATTAGAGTAGTTAAAGCAAGTGATTTGAATGATTTCATAATAGACTCCTTAATGAGCTTTTCTTGTTTAAGTAGGTTCATCATAATCAAGTGATGGTGACAACAAAGGGTCTATTGAATGACATTTTTGTCATCTTTATTTTTGTGTTTTTATCATTGAATTGAATTCACGGTTGCACTCTTAATTACTCAAGATTAGAATGCGAACGATTTTCATTTGAATGGTAAATAAACGTGTCCCGTATTTTAGTTGTTGATGACGACATTGAGTTATGCAATTTATTGCAAGAAGTATTACAAGATGAAGGCTATGATGTCGATTGCGTACATTGTGGTGAAAGTGCTCTTGAATTTATTCAAACGCACTCCATTGATCTTGTTTTGCTTGATGTAATGTTACCAAAGCTAGATGGTTACCAAGTGGCTCGTCGTATATGTCAGCGTTTTGCTACCCCAATTCTTATGCTTACGGCTTTAGGCGATGAAGCGTCTATGCTTGATGGATTACAAGCGGGGGCGGATCATTTCATTGCAAAACCTTTTAATGTGCCAGAGTTGCTTGCAAGGATCACAGCGATTTTACGTCGTGTAGGACTTGAACGTCAGCGTCAAAGCTATGTAGGTGCAACAGAAGATTTAGCGGAACAATTCTTACGTCTACCTTTAACTGAAACGGAATCAGAGTTACTGCAATACTTAATTAAAAATACGGATGTTGTTGTATCTAAAGCCGATTTACAAACCAATATTTTGAAAAAAGAGTTATGCCCATTTGATCGTAATTTGGATATGCATATCAGCAATATCCGCCGTAAATTATTGCAATCAGGCTTATCGAAACAGCATATAAAAACGGTTCGTGGGCGGGGTTATAGTTTTATTAAAGTGGTTAATGGGTAGGGAGAATGACGTTGCTTCGATGGTTTGAGTCGTGTCCCTCTTTTATTTGTAAATATAAAAATGGCCTAGCATTCCGTTTATTTAGTGCTTTTGCTGTGAGTTTATTTTTAATTATCTCTTTGCAGAGCTTGGCCGAAATTGCGTTGATGAAATCCATGCTCCGTATTCCTAGCTCTATTCAGACTAAAATGTTGGACTTAGCTGATCAAGCTAACATTTTAATAGAAGAAGGAGATATGGATGAGTTAGCGGATTGGGCGAGCGCGCAAGAGTATTATTTATTTGTTTTGGACCAAAATAATCGTCCAATTACTCACCGTGATATGCACCCTCACTTTGAGTTTAAACTGAAACTTTTACGTCCTTTAAATACGCAATTGGATAATGAAGTTAATCAACCCATTATTGGTATTCCATTAGAAAAAGGGTTAACTATTGTGATTCAAATGCCGTATCAATATCACCCAGCTAAAAATTTCCCTCTTTATTTTGGGATTATTAAATTAGTTATTTCAGTATTGATATTAGGGTTGTTCTCTTGGGTTATTGCACGATATTTACAGCGACCTTTAGATAAGTTGAGAGAGGTTAGTCATAAGCTTGCTCAAGGTGATTTTGACGTAAAGGTGAGTCACGAAATTGGAAATTCGGTTCGAGAGTTCAGTGAATTAGCTCATGATTTTGATAACATGACACATGAAATTCACTCGTTAGCAGAAAAACAGCAGCGACTTATTCGTGATGTTTCACATGAATTAAGAACCCCATTGGCTAGACATAATCTTGCACTTCATTTATTAAAAAAGAAGGTTGATCCTGATTATATTCATTTAGTTAACCGTTTGGAAAATGAGTCTAATGAGATGAATGATTTAGTTGGAGAAATCTTAGAATTTAGTAGATTAGAGAATTCTCGCTATAATACTAAACTAGAGCCTGTATTGCTTGAAAGCTGTATTTCCGCACAAGTGATTCAAAGCCGTATGGATTTAAAACCTGCACAATGTTTGGATTTTATCTGCTCTAAAGAAGCTCCAGTTGTTCATGCTGAGCCTCGCTTAGTAACTAGAATGGTTAAAAACTTAATAACCAATGCGATTAAGTACGCTGGCGATAATGCATATATTCAAGTGGTTATCACAGAGTATCGAAGCCGTGAGAAAAACCATGTGGCAATTATTGTTGAAGATAATGGTCCGGGCATACCAGAAGATCAGCTTTTAAATATATTCTCACCCTTCACACGTTTAGAGTCGGCAAGAGATAAGCAATCAGGCGGTTATGGACTCGGCTTGGCTATTGTAAAAGAATCGATGTCCGTAATGAAAGGCCGAGTTGTTGCGGAAAACCGTAAAGAAGGCGGTTTAAGAGTATCGTTGTTGTTTCCTGTTTAGTATTGTTTTACAGATTAGATAAAAAGAAACCCGAGTGCGAATGTACTCGGGTTTTTTATTTATTAAGGCTTATTTATTAAGGATTACCCATTCATTGGTGGAGTAAATGCCGTTAATGTTGGTGCAACACCTGTGAATTTTTCAATTTTCACTACACCTGAGTTACCACAGTTACCGTTACCTAGACGTGATGTTGGTATATCCATAGTTAATACGTTTGGACCACCGTTTTTACACATACCAGTTTTAGGATCTAAGTCAGGCCATGCACCTTCATGGATACATACACTGCCTTTTTTGATGCCATCAGAAACATGAGCACCAACCAAAACTTGACCACGTTGGTTGTAAGCGCGAACTAAGTCGCCATCTTTAATACCACGAGCTTTAGCATCTTCTGGGTGAATCGTAATTGGTTCACGATCTTGGATTGCATACTCTTTACGAAGATCAGCATAGTTAAATTGACTATGTAAGCGGTGTGCAGAGTGCGACGTCATTAATTGAAGTTCGCCATCTGTGTAGTTGAACATCCACTCTGTTGGCTCCATCCATACAGGGTGTGGAGGACAATCATCTAACTTAAAGCCTTCGATGGTTTTTGAGAAGATTTCAATCTTACCACTTGGTGTGCCTAGTGGGTTCATGATTGGATCTTTACGGAAGTCACCAAAACGAACAAACTCGGCATTCTTCGCATTCCATTTCATTTCGATAAGTTGGTTCGCTTCCCAGAACTTAGAGAAATTCATCATAGGAATACGTGCATTACGACCGCCTTGTTGTGCTGTTTTATAGAAATCACGAAGCCATTCCATCTCCGTTTTATTTTCCATGTACACATTACGGCCACCTGGTTTTAGATGTTCAGCCATATCTGCGAAAACATCTAAATCGTTACGTGCTTCATGCTGTGGTTCAACAACTTGCTTCATTGGAACAAGGTGTTGGTTAGAGTAATCACCAGTCATCGTCATGTCATTACGCTCAAATGAGGTAGTAATTGGTAACACGATATCTGCGTGTTTAGCAGCAGCAGTCCAATATGGTTCTGAAATAACGATCAGTTCAGGTTTTTGCCACGCTTTAATTAAACGGTTGGTATCTTGGTGGTGTGTAAAGTTTGCACCGCCTGCCCACCAAATCATTTTTAACTCAGGGAAGGTTAATGTATGACCATTGTGTTGAAATTGAGAGCCTGGTTTTTCTAAACATTCAACAATACGAGCAACAGGGAAAGCCGTTACTGAACCTTGAACTGCCCAGTCGTTACCTGCCGATGAACCACCGCCTAATGACGCTGACATTGCTGGTAATACACCTGCATCACGTGTTGGGTTACCGCCATTAGAGTAGTGGTATGAGTAACCAAAACCACCGCCCGGTAGGCCAACTTGACCAAGCATAGAAGCAAGAACGGTTAACATCCAGTGGCGCTGTTCACCATGTTGTTGACGTTGCATACCCCAACCAGCCATAAGCATTGTGCGGTTTTCTTTGAAGATTTTTGCCAGCAATTCCATCTGTTTTGCTGGTACACCACAAATCGCTTCTGCCCATTGTGGTGATTTCTCAATACCGTCTTCTTTACCCATTAAGTACGCTTCAAATTGATCGAAGCCGACTGTGTATTTAGAAAGGAACTCAGTATCGTGCTGCTGTGTTTTCACTAATTGATGAGCAATACCCATCATCATTGCCACATCTGATTGCGGGTTCGGTGCAATCCATTGTGCATTATCACCAAAGAATTCAGCGGTTTCTGAACGCATTGGGTCAATAATGATGATAGTTTTGCCTGATTTTTTCAGTTGATGGAAAAACTCAAGACCTTGTCCGTCTGTTGAAGACCACGCAATTTTTAGTGTGTTTAATGGGTTAAGACCCCATAGCACAACCACTTCACTGTTTTCTAAAATTACCGGATAAGTGGTTTGTTGCTCATACACTTCGATAGAGCCAACAACGTGCGGCATGATAACTTGAGCTGCACCTGTTGAGTAATCGCCTAAGTGGCCAGCATAACCACCAGACATGCTCATGTAACGTTGCAGTAGGGTTTGTGCTTTATGTAACACACCACTTGAACGCCAACCATAAGAGCCGGCAAAAATAGACTCAGGTCCGTTTTCTTTACGAATGCGCATATGTTGTTCGTGAATTAGTTTGTATGCCTCATCCCATGAAACACGTACAAACTCATCACTACCACGAACACCTTGAGGGTTGCTTGGGTTTTCTAAGTAACCTTTACGAACCATTGGGTATTTTACACGAGCTTTTGTATAAACTTGCGATGGACCCGTTTGTTGTAAGCTATTAGGTACGGTTTGAGCTAAACCACTTTTGGTTGATAGCAGTTCGCCATCTTTTACTTCACAAAGTAATGGACCCATACGACCAGCAGTTAAAACCAATGAATCTGTGCGACCAGCAGTAGCGGCATTAACAGATAAAGGAGCGATAGACGTAATCGCTAGTGCACCAGCTGATGCACCTGCGCCTTTTAAAAAGCCGCGACGAGAAATGTTAGTCATAGTCACTCTCTCTTATTTGTGATTAGCCACGTCTTTAGCGTGGTTTTGGAAGAATTTAGTTAGGATTTCTAGGTTAAGTGCTGAAATATCAGTACGTGCACCCATGCTTTTAGCTACAGGACCCCAAGAGTTCACTGTGAAGTGATTTGCTGGAATTTTGGCATGACATGTTGAACAGTACACATTATCAAGCTCTTCAGCGTAGTCCCATAAAGGTTGGTTTGAAGCTAGAACAGGAGCATCGATTGTGCCTGTTAATTCGGCGCTGCGCCATTCATTGCCGTAAGCATCGGTAGTTGCTTCACCCAGAGTCAATGCTTTAATGCCTTTTTCTGTTAGTGTCGCGATGATTGAACGTTGGCCTTCACCCATGTAAATAACTGATTCAGCCCCTTTCATTTGGAAGCCTGAAACCGTTACCGTACGAGTTTCATCTTTTGCACTCACTGTTGTAAGTTCAACCGTAGGGTTGATGATGGCAAGATCAGACATCTTAATATTTTCAATAGGGTAAACTTTTTCAGCATCAAGCTTGGTGTTCTTCGCCATATCAAATAAATGATCGAATGCAGACGTATCTAACTTAGCTTGAGGTGCAAAGTGAGCAACACCTTTGTGGCAGTCGATACAAGTTTGGTTGTTTTCTTGTCCATAAGCGTGCATTTTTTGTGCACTTACTGATTGGTCATAGGTTTCCATTGCATCAAAACTATGACAAGAACGACATGTCGCTGAATCATTTTCACGCATTTGTTCCCACACCGTTTCAGCCATAGCTAAACGATGTTCTTCGTATTTTTCATCTGTATCAATTTTACCAGTAACGAATTCATGATAGATGTCTTTAGAGGCACGGATTTTCGTAATTAAGTAATCAATAGGTTCTTGAGGAATGTGACAGTCTGCACATTCAGCTCGAATGCCTTTTTGGTTACTAAAATGAACGGAACCTTGATATTCATGCAGTGGTTTTTCCATCGTATGGCATGAAACACAAAACTCAGTACTAGAAGTGGCGTGGAGAACTGCTTGCGTACCGCCAAAGGTTAACCAACCAATGGCAATACCTACAGCAGCGATTAAAGCGATATAGCGTTTGTTCATAATAATGATCCTTAATTTAGCCACATTCTATGTGTGGTCAATCGCAATATTACCACTTTGGGGTTAACGATATATAAGTAAAAAATAAAATATTTCAAAAAGTGTAATCTAATGCTCAAAAATGAGAGTTCTATTAATAAGCTGTTTTATATTTCATTGCCGTATTGATGAAAGTCTGTTCATTAATTGTTGAACCTTCAGTTTGATTTTGTTGAAAAGTATTTTTTATGCGTAACGCCATCTTTACCTTTCTTTACGAATGCAAAGAATGTAAATTTAATGCAAATGGTAACAATTATCATTTATATTCCATCTCAGATTTTTATCACCCTTAAATAAATGTTTGGAGATAATGGAATATGTTTTCTAAAAGTCAGTTAGCTCTTGTTATTAGCGCCGTTTTATCAACGCCTTTTGCTTACGCTGAAACAGATGCATCAACAACTGATGAGCACATGGTTGTTACTGGTCGTGACTATGGTTACAAGGCCGATACAAATTCAAGCTCAATGCGAATGGAGGCAACTCAATTAGAAACTCCAGGACAAGTTAGTGTTATTGATGAACAACTGATTGATGAACAACGTGCAAGTACGCTTGGTGAAGTATTGAAGAATGATTCAAGTATTGGTGCTGGCGCAACAACGCGTAATCGTGAACAATTTACGTTACGTGGTTTTGAATTAAGCAGTAGTTCAGGTTTTTTGCGTGATGGAAAACAGCATTGGTCCCATTATCGCCAACCAATTGAATTATTAGAGCGTGTTGAGATATTAAAAGGCCCTTCTGGTCTGTTATATGGTCAATCAGCTCCGGGTGGTTTGGTTAATATGGTTGCTAAAAAACCTACCTACGAAACTCAAGTGAGTGTGAGTCAAGATCTAGGTTCAAATAATGATTCTCGAACAACTGCAGATGTAAGTGGTGCATTGAATGATGACCAAACATTACGTGGTCGTGCTATTGTATCAAAGCAAACTTACAACTCATGGCGCCAATACAGTGATGGTACGGTTCCATCTACAGAGCGTTTTGTTGGTGGTTTATTCTTAGATTATGACATTAATGATGACATCACTGTGTCATTCCATTATGACCGTACAATTGATGAAGGTAGTGTCGATTCTGGTGCTTACATTAAAGATGGTAAAACGGTTGTTAATGATAAATACATTTGGGATGCACAGTGGTCAAAAATCGAAAATGATGTAGAAAACATTGGTATCGATGTTGCTGCAAACTTAACTGATGTATGGCGCATTAACGCAAGCTTTAATCACCAAGACTTTAATCGCCATGACGTAGAGAGCTTCCCTAAAGAAGAAACTTATAACCCAGCAACGGGTGAATATGTTCAAGGCGGTAGTGATCGTAAAGATAACTGGGTATTTAAAACAGCAAGTATTGATTTAATCGGTGAATTTGATGCGTTAGGCGTAAGCCACCAAATGCTATTTGGTAGTAACTGGTTAGGTTACCGTTATGACCGTTTAGAGTACTCATTTAATAGTTCTGTAGGTCAAGTTGGTGAGCCAGCTCCTGCTCCAGAACGTAATCCAAATAAAGATCCTAGAGATACAACATCTAAGTACGATACATGGGGTTTCTATGCTCAGGATATGATTACGTTTAATGAGCAATGGCAAGCATTAGTTGGTGTTCGTTTAGACCGTCAAGTTGAAGAAGGCCTAGCAGAAGAAGCAGTATCACCTAAACTTGCGATTATTTACCACCCGATGGATATTGGTTCTATCTATGCAACGTATTCTGAAAGCTTTGAAATGCAAGGTGAAGTATCAGGCAGTGAATACGTGAATGACGGCCAAAAACTGGATCCTTTACGTGGCAAGTTGTATGAGCTAGGTACTAAATGGGAATTAATGGATAACCAGCTGTTTGTATCTGGTGCTGTATTTGATATTACCCAAGAAAACTCAACGATTGATGTTGATTTAGGTGGTGGTAAAAAAGAAAAAACACAATCAGGTGAACGTGTTCACCGTGGTGTCGAGTTAGCGATGCAAGGCTTTATTACCGAGCAGTTATCGATGAGTGGTTCAGCAACTTACCTAGATGCTGAATATGCGAAAGATGAGAAATATGAAGGTAACCGTCCTGCGGATGTGCCTGAATATACTGCAAGTGTATGGACTCGCTATGCATTTACTAATAGTACCGATGCGAACTTAGGCGCTATTTATGTTGGTGAGCGTTACGGTGATGCAGCGAATACCTTTAAAAAAGATGGCTATGCACGTTTCGATCTAGGGTTATCTCATACAATTAAGTATGACCAAGACTTAACCTTTGTCGCTCGCTTTAATGTTGAAAACTTGTTTGATACTGACTACTTAGCAGGTGGTGGTTCAACTGGTAAGGGTGGTTACGCAACCGATGGGGCATCGAATGTTGTTATTGGTGAAGGCCGAAACTACATGGCGACACTGCAAGTTAAATACTAATTTATTGTAATAAAAATAAGGGAGGCCTCGGTCTCCCTTTAGTGCGTTTATTTGAATACAAATTTTTAAGAGATTGTTCTTAAAAACAAACAGTTAAGAAATTGATAAATATGAATATTCTAAAAACCAGTATCGGTATTGCATTAGCAACCGTGATCACAACCGCTCAGGCTACTGCACTTGATCAAGCACGAGTAATTGAAAATAAATCAAATACTTCTTCAGCGATAAGCCAGCAAAAAATCGATAAAAGTGCAGAAGCGACATTAGCTTATAAAGCTGAAATTGAGCAGCTTCAAGAAGAAGTGAAAAACTTGGCTGTGTATCGTGATCACTTAACGGGTTTAGTGAATAGTCAACAGCAAGAGATGGTAAGTTTAAATGACCAAATTGACACCATTAAAGAGACCAGACAAGGCGTTGTTCCTTTAATGTATAAGATGCTATCTGGTTTAACGACATTAGTTGAACAAGATAAGCCAATTAAAACAGAAGAGCGTTTACATCGTATTGCAAAGCTTGAACATATGATGACAAGAGCGGATGTGAGTGATGCAGAAAAATATCGCCGACTTCTTGAAGCCTATCAGATCGAAATGGATTACGGCACAAAGCTAGGTACATACCAAACGCAGATCATTGTTGAAGATAATGAACAAATTGATGCTGATATGCTGCATTTAGGACGCGTATCTTTACTTGCTCGTCGCCTTGATGCTTCTCAATATTGGAGTTGGAATACGTACACCAACCAATGGGAGGCGCTGGACGCTGAATTTAATGATGATTTAGCAAAAGCCTATTCAGTTGCTTATAAGCAAGTTGCTCCAAGTTTATTGACTCTGCCTGTATCTTTATCACTAAAAGAGGTGAAATAACATGACAATTAAGCCACTGATTTTAGCTATTTCACTGCTTGGTCTTTCGATTAATACGGCGACAGCAAACACTGAATTGTTGAAAGAGACAAAACAAGCAAGTCATGTACAAAAGCAACATGATGCACAACGAGAGTCTGGTTTTAAACAAACAGAACAAAGCTTAAAAGCTCAAAGAAACGCGTTGATTGCGGAGCGTAAAAAGCTGCAAAAAGAAAGCGATCAATTAAGTGCTACCTTCAGCAAAAATGAAAAAACACTCGCAACATTAGAGCAGCAACTGCACTTAGAAACAGGCAGCTTAGGTGAACTGTTCGGTGTGGTAAGACAGACTGCAAAAGACGTGAATGCAGAGTTAAAAAACTCGATGTCAGGATCTGAAAATAATAAATATAATCAGTTAATTGCTGATATCGTTGCAGCGAAATCTTTGCCATCTATGACGCAACTAACGGGGTTATGGCAAACCATGGCTCAGCAAGTTAATGCTAGTTCAGAGCTAGAGTTAACGACAGTTACCATGATTAATGGTTCTGGCCATCGTCAATCTATCAATGCTTATCGCTTAGGTAATATGGCACTGGTTGGTGAAGGTGGTTTTTTGCAGTGGGACAATAAAAAGCAAGTTGCGACTTATTACGCTCAACAGCCAAAACTGACACCGACAACGACGATCTTATCTGAGATGCCAAGCAAACATGTCATCATGATGGCAAGTGATCCTTCACGCGGTATCATGCTAGAACAATTAGCGAATACGCCAACAATGAAAGAGCGTCTTCAAGCGGGTGGCGTGGTTGGTAAAATCATTATTGGCTTATTGCTGATTGGATTGATTATTTCATTATTTAATGGCGTGAGATTGTTTGTTATTCGCCAACAAATTAGAAAGCAATTAAAACAGCCACAAGAGCTTGGTCAGAATCCATTAGGTCGTGTGCTTGCCGTTTACGATGCAGAAAAACAACGTTCAGTTGAAGCATTAGAATTACGTCTATTAGAAACCATCGTTGATGAGCAGCAAGGGTTAGAAAAAGGGTTGTCTATGCTTAAACTATTAGCAGCTTTGGCTCCAATGTTAGGACTTTTAGGTACAGTTACTGGCATGATCGAAACATTCCAAGTGATTACACAGTTTGGTAATGGTGATCCAAAAGTGATGGCGGGTGGTATTTCGATGGCGCTAGTTACTACGGTTTTAGGTTTAGTTGCGGCAATGCCACTATTACTTACGCATAATATTTTAAGCTCACAAGCTGAAAGCATTCGCACTATTCTTGAAAAACAAGGTCTAGGGCTAGTTGCAGAACAAGCTGAAAAAGCAGTGCAGCCTAATGCAATGGATATGGCAGCGTAATGACGGCTTTTCTTTCACATTTTATGGCTCAAGGCGGCCCCATTTTATGGTGGTTGGCCGCAGTGGTTGCATTGTGTTGGTTATTGGTTATCGAGCGAATTTTTTTTATATCGTTTAGTTTTCCAATACAACGAAAATTATGGGTTGAGCAATGGCAGCAGCGCAATGATCATGAATCTTGGTATGCCAAGACCATTAGAGATGGGTGGATCAGCGAAGCTCATCTGCAACTAAATCAATATTTGAATTTCATTAAGGTATTAGTGGCAATATGCCCTATGTTAGGTTTGTTAGGTACGGTTACTGGAATGATCTCTGTGTTTGACGTCATGGCAAATCAAGGAAGTAGCCAACCTAAATTAATGGCATCAGGTATTTCATTAGCGACATTGCCAACGATGGCGGGAATGGTTGCAGCCTTGGCGGGGATGTTTGTTCATGCTCGTCTCGCTAAAATTTGTCGTCGTAAAGAGCACCAATTAGAAAAAGCATTAAGGAGTCAGTCATGAGACTTGGCCGTCGTTCTTCACATCAAGAAGAAGCACAAATCGATTTAACGTCAATGTTAGATATCGTCTTTATTATGTTGATCTTTTTTATTGTTACGAGTTCATTTGTACGTGAATCTGGCGTAGAAGTTAATCGTCCTCAAGCTAGCAATGTATCAAGCCAAAAAGACGCGGGTATATTTGTGGCTATCACTGCATCAAACGATATTTTTATTGATAAACGCATGGTAGATGCTGAACGAGTGCAAGCAACCTTAGAGCATTTATTACTTGAACAGCCAGAAGCATCATTAGTTATTCAAGCGGATGAACATGCGTATAACGGTACGGTTATTAAAGTGATGGATGCAGCGAAAGGTGCTGGTGTTAAAGGTATCGCTTTAGCTGCGGAGAAAGGCTGATGTGGCGTTTATTTTTAGCTTTACCAATCGCGATATCCATGACGTTTGGCATATTCACATTCATGGCGTGGATGGTAGACAACGGTATTCAAGATAAGCCTGAAAGCAGTGAAACGGTTCGTTTTGACATGGTGATGACAGAGCAAGAACAAGATGTACAGCGTCGCCAACGCCGTGTGCCTGAAAAGCCAGATACACCAGAGCCTCCACCACAAGCGACCCCAATGGCAGCTCAAACTCAAACGTCAATGGCGGCACCACAGAGTCCAATGCCACTGATTGGGTTGGACTCAAGTATTTCTGGTTTAGCTATTAGTGCGCCAAATTTTGCGGACTTTACGGGTAATCAGCAAGCTATGCCATTGTATCGTGTTGAACCTCGTTATCCTTCTAAAGCGATGAAAAGAGGAGCTGAGGGCTTTGTTGTTATGTCGTTTACGATTGATGAACAAGGTCGTCCTACTGACGTAAAAGTAACGGACGCAAAACCACGTAGAATGTTTGAAAGAGAAGCGGTTAAGGCGTTGAAAAAATGGAAATATCAGCCAAAAGTGATTGATGGTAAAACCATTGCTCAAATCGGACAAACCGTGAAATTGGAGTTTACATTAGCAAAATGATGAAATTTATCTTCCTTCTTTTTAGCGTTGTTTTGATGTTCAGTGGATTTGCTCAAGCGCAGCAACTAACCCAATATAATGCGGCAAAAGTACAGCGCGCAATTCAATTGCAGCAACAAGATAAAATAGTGAAAGCTATTGATGTTCTCACTGAGCTCTCACCATCACAGCCTTATGATAAAGCCTATGTGCAGCGAATGTTAGGTGTTTTTCATTGGCAAAATGGGAACAGTAAAGCGGCGGTAAAATACCTTTCAACTGCAGTTAACAGCCAGCAACTCGTTGATGAACAAGCGTGGGTAACACAGCGCATGTTAGCGGATTTATTATTAACAGAACAACGGTTTAAAGAGGCATTACCTCATTACTACCAATTAACGAAAACAGTACCCGAAAATCAAAAAATAGGGGACTTATGGTTTCGGATTGCTCAAACACATTATCAAATCTCACAGTGGGATAAGGTGTTATCTGCATTAAATAATCATCAAAAAGTAGCGAAAATTCATAAAAAACAAGACAAAAGACAATTGTTGGTTTTGAAGCTTGGTGCGCAATTACAACGTAAATATTGGAAATCAGCGATACCAACGTTAACCGCCTTGATTGAATTAGAGCCTGAGCAGGCGGGGTGGTGGCAGCAATTATCAAGTATTCAGTTGCAATTGAATCAACCAAATAATGCGCTGGATACCTTGGTGTTAGCACAGCGTCAAGGTATTGTGTTAAGCCAATCTGAATTGAAAATATTAGCGCAGTTATATGCACAACGTGGCATTCCTGAAAAAGCGGCACAAGTGATGGCGCAATTAGCGGATTATGAAACAGATAAAGAAATAATAATTACGCAAGCAAGTTACTGGCAGGCCGCAAAAGAGTGGGATAAAGCGATTGCAGTTTGGCAAAAAGCCGCGCAGTTTGATGGTCAATATTATTGGCAAGTTGCTCAGCTTCAGATTCAAGAAGGGTATTATCAACAAGGGCTAAAAAGTCTTGATAAAGTAAAGGATTACAATAAAACCGATGATGTAGCATTAGCTAAAACTCGCGCTTACTATAAGTTAAATCAACTGGAATTAGCGCTTGTTAATGCTAAAAGAGCTAATGAGTTTAAGCCATCTAATGAAGCAAAAGGGTGGATACAATATTTGTCTCAAATGAGGCAGATTAAGGGTTAATACAATTAATGAAGTGAGTTTGAAGTGTGAATATTTGAAGGTGTCTGTTTTTCATTCCAAGCCACACTTGCCATTAATTTAACGTGATTTTCAATTAATGTATTAGCTTCGTTATTCCATGTGGGTTGATCATGTTGTTGGTTACAGAACTCTAAACTTAATACAGTAATGTGCTGTAGTCGTTTAATACACCAATCTTTGATCTCAATATCTGCTGCAGAGTTAAAGGCGGCCATTTCTAACTTTGAGCTGATGTATTGTAATGTTTGAAATGCTTTTGCAATATTATGATACTTAGCATGCTCAAAAACTCGTAGGCATCCATCTAGCCAGCAAGCAATCGCTTTACTTTGATTATCGGTTAATTCTGGCCCCCAAATGGATGTTGGCGCCGAATAAACCAATTGTTCAAGTGAATCAAGCGACCTATCGTGCTTTGCTTGATACCAGTCTGAAATTGAAGCTAGCCACGAAGTTAATGTCATTATATCGCCTCATTTTATCTGCACCTACAAAATAGTCTGGTCTACTTTTGTACAAATTGCCAAGTTAATATCAATCGTAGTAAATAACAGTTCATCCCATCGAAAAACACTGTCTCATTTTTGACTCTTGATGTTTGAAAGATAAATTAGAGTATTGACTTTAATTTTGTCTCATTTTTGGTATGGTTGGGGTAAGGACAAATTTGAATGGATTCAAACTCAATACAATAACTATAAATAAGGAATGCTGTATGAACAAATTAACAGCGCTACTCGTATTTTGCTTGATAACTCCTGCTATGGCTGCGGCACAAGATGATGTGTCTAAGCGTGCTTTGGCACAAGAGTTAAGCCGTGCTTTTCCACAATTAGAAAACAATTTAAAAAGTACAATTAATCAGTATCAAATGAGTGCATCATTATCTGATTTATCAACTCAAACTAAACCTCAACCACAAGTTCGCACTTTTATGGCTGCAATGACAACAGCAAATAAAACTGAGATCCAAGCTCGTGGTTTAGAAAAATATACCGATGAATTGCTTGAATTGCGCTTAGCTGATCCAAGTATGTTAGCTCGTTGGCAAGCAGGTCAAAGTCCATTATTTGCCTTTGAACCAGAAGGGGCTGAGAGCGAATGGCAATACATTGAGGCTTATGATATTGATGGCAATCTTCATTATTTAGATGTTTACGATGTTCCAGAACGTCCAGTATTAGTGGTTGATACTAATAACCGTGAAGAACTAAAAGCTGGTTTAGCGTTAATGCGTGATGAGTTTAAAGCACTGCAATCTAGTGAACCAAGTGAAAAGGTGAAGCCTGCGGCTTATGCGATGTTAAGATCTGCTGCGGAACCAACTGAAATTAATACTACTATCTTAAAAAAAATTCAGTTAAAAGATGATCATGAACCTTGGATCTCTGGTAAGGCTGAAATATACGCAATTGTATCTGGCGTCAGTCCTTCAAGAGACGAGCCAACAATTGATGTGATTGAAATGCCATACTTAGATTACGCAGAGCAATCATATCCTGCTAATCAGATCATGGTTTTTTGGGATCGCTATCGTTGGGGGGCTGCTGATATTATTCTAATGGAACAAGATGATAAAACGGATTATAAGCAGTTAGCGCAAACTATCTTAAAAGCAGCAAGTGATTTCTTAGCTACAATTCCTGATAAGGAAGCGCAAGCGTATTTGATTATTCCTCAAATGACGAGTGCAATTATCGCGTTACTTCCTGATGATTTATTCGTTAACGATGACGATTTTGTTGATGTGTTTTACACCATAATGAAAGACACTGAATACACGGAACACTCAGGCGCTGGAAACAACGCAACTGCAGATTTCGCACCGTTAATTATTCAAAAAACTCAATAGCATCTTACTTTAATAAGAGTGACTTAAAGGTTTAGTTCTTTAAGTCACTTATTTAATATCCAAACCCTGTCATCTCATTAAGTACAATATTGTTGTAACTTACCATTCCAATTATTTCTCCGTGTCTGATCACAGGGGCACGACTGATTTCAAAACGCTCAAATAGGCGAGCGCAATATTTTATGTTCATATCGGGTGAGACAGAAAGCACAGGTTTTGTCATGATTTCATAAATATTGATTCTCTCTGCAGAGCGGTTTTGCATGAGCACTTTTTTGGCAATATCGCTCAATAATACGATCCCGTACTCATCATCATCGTGTCGTTTTTTTATTATGAGTTCTTTTACTTGTTTTTGTTTAGCTAATAAGATCGCCTTCGGCGACTGTCATTAGTCCATCAACAATAACGTAAGTATTGGACATAACGTTTTCGACTTTCATTCTATTCATGACTTTTCTACTACATCTTTAATTAACGTTGCACCTTGATGAATAATTTTAAGTGTATCCTCAAGATCAATTAGTAATGTATATAGTATTTCAAATTTATGTCGTTTTTATGTCATTCGCTTTACGTTTATTTTGAAGTGGTTAGTTATTCATAAGAAATGGTAGAGATAATCAAAGTAAGTGTCTGTTCTATAAATTGAAGGGAATTAGGCATATAGGATATGAACTAAATTTCAGATGCTATCCCCCCAATCCTGGCAGGTATTTATAATCGTTCTAAACCAATTTTGAGGCAGTAATTGATGAATAAATATGACTTAGAAAAGCAAGTGCTAGTGAAAGTGATGAAAAAAGACCTTGAATTAGCATTGGTAGCTAAAGATATTAGCAAGGCTGATATCATACGTATGTTGAGTTATTTTATTAAAAAAACAGAAGCCTTGAGTGAATAAATTTTAAGTAAAAGCTAATTGAATCTCCCCCTATCAATTAGCTTTTTTTATTATTCTGATACTTGTATTTTTCGCACTTGATACCCAAAACCTAATGCGCTGTATGCTAATAAAGAATATCCGAGTAATTCCGTCCCTTCTTCCGCTAGATTCTTAACCGTTCGAATATATTCACCTTGTAGCAGAATTTGCCATAAGTGATTCATACCAACTAAGCGAGAAAAAACCAGAACCACAACTAACGCACAACTCATTGTGTAGAAGTAACGGCTATCAAAGAATCTTGCTGATGTAGAAAGTAAGCCCTGTTTATCTTTTAGGGCAAAGAAGATACACACAAAGGTGACGACGAGTGCAGGTACAAGCCAAAATCCATGGTAAACCTTATCAAGTACACCATCGCATTCTCTAATGAACATGCAACTGAAAAAACCGACGACTAAGATAGCAAATGAACGTGCCTTAGGATTTATTTTTGCGATGTAACTGACTGATAAGATAACAATTAAAAGTAAAAATTGTTGGTAATATTCAGTCAGTGACTGCTCACTTACCCCATCTTTTAATGTGATAATGTCAGTACGAATAACAAGATAGGCAATGGCGACAACAATGCATTGAATAAAGAATTGAAGCAGTCCTCTTTGGATCATTTTGATCTCTTTGGACTTTGAGTAGGAAAAAAGCATAACAGCCTCTCAAATAACGAACGGTTTGTTAGTATAAGAGGCTATTGAGTATAGATATGTATCTATTTATAAAAAATAGGATTCCATAACAACGGGCGGGTATACCTTAAAATTGTGGTTACGCATAATTCATAATATAAAACAATGAGGTAGTTGAAATTATTACCCAAAGTGTGACACCAAAAATAAGGGGTTTTGCGCCAGCCGCTTTAATTTTTTCGATTGAAATGCCACATCCAATAAAGAATAAGCATAAAACCAACAGCTTTTTCGATACATCAAAAATACCATTATAAACGACATCAAATTGTGGCAGGTTATCGCTTATCAGTATGGCTAAACAATAAAAAACAATGAAATAAGGAATAGTGATCTTCTTGCTATTGCTTCTAAATAATAATGCACTGATTAGAGCAACAGGTACAATCCATAAAGCACGAGCCAATTTTAATGTGGTGGCTGTTTTAAGTGCTTCTTCACCATAAGCGGACGCTGCCCCTACAACTGAAGAAGTGTCATGAATAGCGATTGCCGCCCATGTACCGAAAGTATGCTGGCTTAATTCTAATGCATGACCAATAACAGGAAAGATGAAAAGCGCAATAGAGTTAAGAACAAATACGGTTGCAAGAGCAAGACCTGTCGCCTCTTCATCCGCATTGATCGCAGGAGCGACAGCAGCAATGGCGCTGCCACCACAAATAGCTGTACCTGATGCGATTAGGTGTCCCGTAACTTTATCTAATTTCATCTGTTTTGCTAATAACCAACCTAAAATCAGAGTGCCTGTAATAGTGGCTAAAATAATACCGATGCCATTTGATGTTGCTTCAATGGCTTCATTAAGTTGAATGCCAAACCCGAGCCCAACGATAGAGTAAGCCAATAGTTTTTTTGTGACTTTGCCCAGAGCAAAATTGGTTGGAACGAATCCGAAACTGGCAAGAGCAAAGCCCATAACTAATGCGGTAGGAGAGCTAATCCAAGGTGTAAGAGTAAGTAGTGCTGCGATATAAAAAGGAGAGTAATGTAATAAGTGTTGTTTATTAAAAGTCATACGATTTATCTTTAGACATAGATTGCTGCAAGATATCACTTTTTATTTACTTAGTAAGTTTAATTAATCCGTATGTTAAGTTAAAAAATCCTTAACGATAGTGCGGGTTTTACTAAACGTTTCTATTTAAGTTAATTACTCTGGATTTGTCAAAAAATTCAATAAACTTAAGATATTTATACTCTTATAAATTTTCTCTTAATCGGTATACTTTTTAAACAAAGAAAAATAATAAAAATGGCTAGGTAGCAGATCCCAGGGAGGGTGTATGGAAGAGACAAAAACAGCAGATGGAAATAGCGGAAGAGAAAAAGCAGAAGAAAATAGCAGTGTACTGCAATGGGGCCGTCTTTCTCGTTTTAATCATATTATCTGGACAGTATTGGTTGGAACTCTCCTTGCCCGAACTACTTATTTTATGGCTTGGCCATTTCTCATTGTTATCTTATATCAAGATTTTAATGCCAGCGCAGTAACGGTAGGGGCAATTTTAGCTGGCTCGGCAGTAGTAGGTTCATTTACGGGACTATATTCAGGTTGGCTATCTGATAAATTTGGTCGTAAATGGGTCATGGTTGTAGGCTGTATTATTGCTGCGTTTTCCTATTCAGGAATTGGTATTGCGACTTCTATTTTTCAGTTATTTGTTTTAGTCGGTATGTGTGGCTTAATGCGACCAATGATAGAAGCTCCTGCAAAGGCGGTGATTGGAGATAACTTAGATGATGACAAAGACAGGGAGCTCGCGCTTAATATTCGTTATTTTTTGATTAATGTAGGTGGGGCAATTGGCCCTCTAATCGGTATTACTTTAGGTTTAGCTCATCCAAAAGTATTGTTCTTAGTCACAGGGATTACTTATTTAGCGTTTGGCCTCTTTTTGTTTATCTCTTTTGCTAAAAGTAATAGCGAAACATTACTGTCTAAAAGCATAAGTGATGTAACGTCCTTTTTCTCAACCGTTCGGATCATAAGTGAAGACAAGCTATTTATTAAATTGATTGCCGCAAATTTAATTATGATGTTTGTCTATGGTCAGTATGAATCTTCGATCCCTCAAGTTATTGTGCGTACCGATATTGTCGATGCTGCTAAGTTTATAAGTGGCTTGGTGTTAGTGAATACACTGACGATTGTTGTATTACAGTTTCCAATGTTAAAGCTGCTTGAGAATGTTCCATTATTTACACGTACTCGAATTGGTATGGTAATGATGGCGTTAGCTCAAATTGGTTTTTTAATGGTGCCAGTTGATTTCCCAGCAGGCTGGCTAATGGCGTGCTTTATTTTAAGTGTGGGAGAGGTGATTGCTTTTCCAACCTTAAATGTACAAATAGATCAATTAGCGCCTAAACATTTACGAGGTAGTTATTTTGGTGCCGCCGCGATCTACGGGCTAGGGTTTGCACTTGCTCCCCTCGTTGGCGGAGTGCTTATTCAACTTGGTGGTGCGACTCCTCTGTTTATTGCTTGTTTTGTTCTTTCTGTGTTAATGATTGGGTTATATAAGTGGGCGGAGAAGGAAATACCAAGTAATTAGTTTGGTGTTGATTTAGTCGAAAGGTACGTCATCACCGCACTATGACCAGAGCCTGAAAACTGAGGTAATGCTTCACGCTTACAGATAAATAGCGATGGTTTCTCTGAATTTCTTATCCAAAAATGGTCTTCTAAAGTCCTTTTTATACATCTAGCCTCCATTTATTCCACTTTATTCATTAATAGTTTTTTAAAACATAGGGTAATGGACTGGTGAATAGCCTTGCTTCATCGCATCAACCATTTTTAACATTACAGGCAGAGCGTGTTTAAAGAATATTTCGTAGCCTTCACATAATACATTGTGATCTTCACCATTATTGGTTTTATCTACTCTATTTTTAGGGCACCCACCATTACACAAGGGTTTAAAATCACAACGAAAACACTTTTGATTCAACGAATCGTGTTTATTTTGCCCAAATAGCATTTGCTCTGGTGAGTTAACCATCTGTGCTAAAGAGGCATTATTATCATTGATATTACCTATTCTATAGTTGTTATAGGCGTAATGATCACAACTAAAAACGTCACCGTTAGATTCTATCATCAATTGTTGGCCGCAAGTTTCTGCATGGTGGCACATTTGGCTTTGATTACCCATTAAGATCATTAAGCAGTTTTCAAAAAATTGCACATAGGTTTTACCAATATCATTGGCTGCCCATTCATCAAATACATCACACAGAAATTGCCCCCATTGTTTACCTGATAGTGTCCAATCGTAATCAAAGCGACGATCCATTTCGTGATCAATACATGGCTGAAATTGTAGATAAGTGCTGCCATTCTCTTTTAAAAATCGATAAATGGCTTTGCCATGTTTGTAACTTTTGTTATTGATGACTGTAAGAGTATTGAACTCTACATGGTGATCTTTTAAGTGTCGCATGCCACGGATGGTTCGCTCAAAAGAAGAGTGACCAGATTTGTCTATACGCGCAATGTCATTAATGAGCTGTGGCCCATCAATACTGATCCCGACCATAAAATGATGTTGGGCAAAGAAGGCTGCCCAGCGTTCATTAATGAGGGTGCCATTGGTTTGAATTGTGTTTTGGATTGGCGTTGTCGATTGATGTGCTTGTTGAAGCTCTATCGCAATTTGATAAAACGCTAACCCTTTCATCATAGGCTCTCCACCATGCCAAATAAAATCAATAACAGGTATTTGTGGTGGTTGAGATTGAATATGATTAGAAACCAGTTTATCTAGTGTTTCTGTGTCCATTCCTGGTTTGTTTTTATCTTCATTTTTCAAATAATAACAGTAATGACAATCTAGGTTGCATCTCGCACTTTCAGCTTTAATAAATAAACCATATGGTGTTGATGATGTAGTTGCTAACTGTTCTGTCATTATTGTGCCTCATTAAATGATCATTGCTGACACTTATTAATTTAATGAATTCCTCCTATATAGTCGAATTGCATTTTTTAATAGAGGGTATTCATTCTTTCAATTGTTCTTCTTTATTTAGAGTCGCTAGTCTGGAGTTATATTTATAAATAGAGGTTCTACTATGAAAAAGGCACTCATAGCAACGGTAATTACGAGCAGTTTATTAAGCAGTACAGCTGTATTCGCAGCACAATTAACGCCAATTAATCCTCAAGAAGAATTAGCTTATACCTTAGGGCTGCAAGCCTTTATTTATGGTGCTGGCCCATTAACCGTAGCACAAGTTAGAGCCGCGTCGACGAATGTAGATGCACCAATGGACAATGGAGCAGCACCATTGAACATGATGGGGAAGACACTGGCTCTCGCAGGGCCTGAAGACAGAGTCGTTCCAACTGTTAATAATGATACCTTGTACTCTCAATCTCATATTAATTTAAATGATACTGGTCCATTAGTTATTGAAATCCCGCCAACAAATAATCGCTATTTTATAGTGCAATTATTAGATGATTACTCAGAAGCCGTAGGTAATTTAATAGAAGATAACGTGGGTAAAGAAGGTGGGAAATTCTTATTGGTAAATAAAGGATGGAAAGGAATCGAAGGGGGAATTCCTGATGGTATTGATGGCATTATTGAATCGAGAACGCCTTTAGTTTGGTACATTCAGCGAACTGGGGTTTCAGGAAATAAAGACTTGACGGCAGCACTTAATGTTCACGATGGATTTATTAATTATCCTTTATCTGAACTGGGACAAGAGCATAAACCGGTTAAGTTAACTCATGCAAAAACAGGTATTTCTCCAGTTCCTCAACCAAAAGGTTTAGGGTGGTTTAGTTTGATTGATAAAGAGCTGCGCAATAATCCAATTGCATCAGATGCCTCAATTGTCGATCAATTTAAATATATTGGTATCGGAGGAGAGGAGCCGTTTGATCCTGATAAACTAACAGAAGATCAGAAAAAAGGATTGATGCGAGCACTTAATGCTGCCCCACAAATTATTCAATATGCAAGTCGTGATTTAGGGACGAAAAATAACGGCTGGGCAATGATGTACGAGGGAGGGCGCTACGGTAATGATTTCTTGAGTCGTGCTAGCATTAATTTTCGGGCTGCAGGTTTAAATACGAAAGAACGCGCCTTATACCCAAATCGTTATACGGATTCGGATGATCAGCAGTTATCTGGACAAAATAAATACCGCATGACCATGCCGGCAGATGCTCCTGCTAAGGCTTTTTGGTCTTTAACTATGTATGATGCGAAAAATCTGTTTATGGTTCCAAATAGCATTGATCGCTATTCAATATCAACAAATCGAGAAGACGAGCTTATTTATAATAAAGATGGATCATTAACGGTATGTATTCAAAATAATAAGCCCACAGATACGAACTGCAATTGGCTTCCTGCGCCAAAAGATGATTTTTATTTACACATGCGTTTGTACGAACCAACTCAAGCTGTATTAGATAATGCTTACGCTTTACCTCAAGTTATTAAGCAATAAATCACTATTTAGATTTAAGAGTGCCTTGTTTTTAAGGTGCTCTTTTTTTGTTAGCTATAAGGGTTAATTATGAAAACTTCTTATTCTTTAACTTTTTTAAGTTCTGTTTTATTGCTTGCTTTTCAAGCTAATGCCGCAGGAACGTTAGTACAAGAAATGAGTAAAATGACAGTAGGTACAGCAGGAGCGGGTAGTGCTGCGTTAGCTGAAAATGCTTCTGTTGCTTATTCCAACCCTGCAGGTATGAGCTATATTGATGGGGATGCGTTAAGTGTTAATGCCGCAATAATGGACCTAGACATCTATTACCATGATGCTAGTGATTCTAGCAAAGACAGTGATAATGCTGGCGGTGTTCAACCCTATGGTTCTTTATATTATGTGCATCAGCTGAATGATGAAATGCATTTGGGAATGAGTGTTTCAGCACAAGGAGGAAGCGCATTAGATTATGGGGCATCTTATGCTGGCGCACGTAATTTAAATGATCTTCGTTTATCTGTTATACAGTTTAATCCTAGTATTTCTTATCAAATTAATCAGCAACTATCGATTGGTGCAGGACTTCAAATTGATTATGCAAGTTTTGAAGAAACCTTACTATATGGACAAGGTAGTCTTGAAACTGACAGCTGGACACTTGGTTATAATCTAGGGTTAATGTATCAACTTGATGAGTATAATCGGTTCGGTATATCGTATCGTTCTCGAATGAATCATGACCTCACGGGATCATTTAATAGTAATGCTATGACTGTATCGGTGCCTATTCCGGGTCCAATTCCAGGAGCAGTTGATAAACGCATTCCGGCTATGTCTGGTCAAGCAGGGTTAAATGTTTTAAATCCTCGTCAAATTGAAGTATCTGGTTTGCATCAACTGACTAATCCATTGAGTTTGGTATGGAGTTTAGGTTTTGAACAATGGAGTGATAATGATTCTACAATGATTTCGATTAATAATGGGAATCGTATATCCCAAATAGAACGCAACTTTGATGATGTATGGAGTGCTGCATTAGGAGCTCGTTATCAATTAACATCGCGTTTGCGTCTAGAGTCAGGTATTGGCTATGCGACGTCACCATTAGAGCACCCTGAATATCAAGGTGCAGATTTGCCTGTTGATGCTCAGCACCGATATAGTATGGGAGCAACTTATCAGTGGGATAAAGATATAAGCTTAACTACCTACTATAGCTATGTTGATTATGGTGAGCCAGAAATAAATAATAACGGCATGAATGGTCAGTTTGATAATGTGAATCAATTTTTGGGTATCACTATTAATATGATGTTTAACTAACTAGCGTCATAGTTATTAACCAAATTAATGAAAAAACAGTAAACCATAAGTTTATCTTCAGTAAATCTTAAGTTTGATATGTGACACTCGTCTCATTCTTAAGGTGCTAAAGGTATGCTTGTTTTGTCTAATCTGATCTCAAAAATTAAAAACCATAAAATATCGATGAATATGGTGTCACTTATTACGATAGTTTCACTTTATTTTGCTGTGGTTTTTAACTATCCAATTAATGAAAAAATTTATCAACTATCACAAGGGCAAGAGGTTTTTCTCTTTTTAACGCCGGCACTGCTTACTTGTGCTTTTATTATTATCTTTTCCTTTATTGCTTTTCCCTATGTGTTTAAAGGTATTGTCGTTGTATTGACCGTAACGTCTGCTATGGCTTTTTATGCAGCTCTTCAATATAACACCATGTTTGATTACGCAATGATAGAAAACATTTTTGAAACTAATGTAGATGAAGCCTCGTCGTATTTAAGCTCAGCATCCATTGGTTACTTAATTGTGTTTGGACTTATTCCATCGATTTTATTATTGAAAGTGAATATTGTGCGTCATGCCTCTTGGTTAAAAGAGCTTTTTCATCGTGCGATACTAATGAGTGTTGCGATTGTTGGTTTACTTTTAATCTCAGTTTTTTATTTTAAAGATTACGCATCGATTGGTCGTAATAATTCATACTTAAATAAAATGATTAACCCCGCTGATGCATTTAATACCGTTAAATACATTAAAAATGAATACCTGACTGCACCTTTAGAGTACATCACGATTGGAGAAGACGCCGTTGTCACCCCTGCTAAAAATGGCAAACCAACGTTAATGGTTATTTTAGTTGGTGAAACGGCTCGTGCACAGAACAGTGCTTATAACGGTTATGAAAGAGAAACCAACCCATATACAAAAGATCTTGGGTTAATTACCTTCCAGAATGTGACTTCTTGTGGAACAGCAACAGCGCACTCATTGCCTTGTATGTTCTCTAATATGACACGAACGAGTTACAATAAAGATCGTGCGAATAATCAAGATAATGCATTAGACGTATTAACTCACGCTGGTGTGAAAGCAGTATGGATTGATAACGATGGGGGCGATAAGGCCGTAGCAAAAAATATCGAAAAAGAGATGATTACGGATCATTCAGAGTCCAACTTATGTAATGGTTCGAGCTGCTATGATGAAATTTTATTAAAAGGGTTGGATAAACGAATTGCAGAGACACAAGGTAACCAAGTGTATGCTCTGCATATGATTGGAAGTCATGGCCCTACCTACTGGAAGCGTTATCCAAAAGAGATGGCAGTGTTTGGTCCCGCATGTAACCGTAGTGACATTGAGAATTGCAGTGATGCGGAAATAACGAATGTATATGATAATACCTTGGTTTATACCGATTATGTTATTGCTCAAACGGTTAAAAAATTACAAAGCTATTCAGATAAATACAATGTAGTTATGCTTTATATTTCTGACCATGGAGAGTCACTAGGTGAGAATGGACTTTACCTCCATGGTGCACCTTATATGATGGCGCCTAAAGAGCAAACTCATGTGCCATGGTATATCTGGATGAGCGATGATTACGCAAACCAAAAAGGCATTGATAAAGCGGCGGTAATCGATAATTCTGCAACGGGTGATTATTCACATGATAATTTATTCCATACCATTTTGGGCTTATATGGCGTAACAACAAAAGCTAAAGATAATGCGTTAGATATTATGGCGAATTAATTAAAACGGGCTTACATAGAAGAGAAATAGGCTAATCATGAGAATGGTTAGCCTATTTTTGTTATTATCTGCTTATAAAAATATAAGGTGATAAGAACGATGAAGATATTGTTGATTGAAGATTCAGAACATTTACGCCGAAGTTTGATTGTCGGATTAAGCAATTTAGGTTTTACTGTTGATGAAACAGGTGATGGCTCAAAAGGGTTATCGATGGCGATCACCAATGATTATGACTTTATTATCTTAGATCTTATGCTACCCAATGTGGATGGTATTACGCTTCTAAAAAGCATTCGTAAAATGGGTAATGATGTAAAAGTGATTATCTTATCAGCAAAATCACAACCAGAAGATCGTGTTGAAGGTTTGATGTCTGGAGCCGATGATTACCTTGTAAAGCCTTTCTCTTTTGATGAACTTCATGCTCGAATACTAACGGTAGGAAGAAGAGGACAGGTGAAAAATAGCGATGATGATATAAGTATTGGTTTATTTAAGCTTGATCTTGCAAAGAAAACCTTGGAATTTGATACGAAGTTCATTGATTTAACGAAAAACGAATACAAAATCATTGAATGTTTGTTCTTATCTAAAAATCAGGTAATGACCACTGAAAATATCAGTGATTATGTGGTTGGATCGTTTGATTCGTTATCAAAAAATACCATTGAATCGCATCTGTCTTCTGTGCGCAAAAAAGTGAAAATTCTTGGTGGAGAGTTGCCAGTTAAGAATAAAAGAGGGTTTGGCTATTACGTGGAAAAAGACGCATGTACTCAATAAAAGACCGATTAGTTAACGCCTTAACCGTGATCATTGGCATTATTTTGTTAGTGGTGTTTTTGTCATTAGATTTTATTTTGGATGCATGGGTTGATCAGCAATTTGATGATGCATTAGTCGAGAAATCAAATTATTTTAAATCTTTGGTTGAAGTGGAAAGTGATGGCATTGAGTTTGAATATCATAACGGGTTTATGCCTCAATTCGAGCGTAAAGAAAACGCGCAATATTTTCAGATTTGGCTAGATGATCAAACTTTTGCGAAATCTCAATCTTTGTCTTATTACAAAAATATCGATCTTGATTATCGCGATGTAGCGACACATGATAGCCGTATTTTTACAATAAAATTACCTGATGGCAGTATGGGAAAGGCTATATCTTCGCGCTTTCAGCCTCAATTATCACATGATGTGAAACCTGAAGATGTAACTTATATTGGTACAATGTACTTGACTCTTGCGATTTCAAATCAGCGTGTATCAAACATATTATTATTTGCTGACTTGGGACTTTTGTTTGTATTTGTTACTGCGATTTTTGGTGTGAGAACCGTGGTAATAAAAGTGGTGGATAGAGAATTAGACTCGCTATATATACTCAACAAAGAGATATCAGAACTGGATGCGAATGCTGAGCAGATAAAAGAAAACCCAAAAGAGAGTAAAGAAATAGCACCCATACGCAAAGAGTTGAATCGATATATTGAATTAAATATTCAAAATGTGGCTAATGAAAAACGTCTCTCATCTGATATTGCTCACGAGCTTAAAACGCCGATTGCAGAGATAATTAGTCTTAGTGAAATGAACATTCGTTTTCCCGATGATGTAAGGATTTCGGCGACATATAAAGAAGATGTGCTATCGATTGCGAACAATATGAAGAATATTGTGAATCAGTTGATGGCGTTAAATCAAAGTTCTTCGAGCCATTATCATATTGAAAAAAGTGAGGTTGATATACGGGATCTTGCTAAAGAAGTCAGTATTGATTTAGAGTTTAAATACCCAGATGCAGAAAAGCGTTTAACGTTTATTTCGACATTGTCTTCACCAGTCATTTATGTTGATCGTTTTAGTCTAGAAACTGTCGTCAAAAACTTATTAGATAATGCCTTATTTTATAGTAAAGAAGGTTCTGAAATTGTGGCTTCAATTGATAATTACGATGCAGAACATTTTGTACTAAAAGTGCAAAATAGAACGTTAACAAAATTGACAGAAGAGCATCTTGAAAACCTGTTTAAGCCTCTTTATCAAGTAGATAAATCAAGAACGCATACAGGGAGACATGGGTTAGGGTTGTCGATAGTAAAGAATATCGCTCATGTAAATAACTATGAACTATCTGTTGATTATACAGATGAACAAGTGATTACATTTAATGTCATCATTCCAAAAGAGCAATAAGTTAAAATGAAATATAAAAGAGGAGCGATGAACGCTCCTTTTTTATTGATTGGCTAGAGTATCAAATTTATTTCACAGAATTATCAGACATTCCAATACCACCTGATTTTTGGCGTGGTGGGAAAGCTTTCAATGATTTTTTATATTCACCAATCTTTTTCTGTAGTGTAGGGACTATCCAAGAACGTTCCTTCATCCATAAGAACCAACCATTAGTATCAACGCTTCGCTCCCATGGATCCGCTTTTATGTCTAAGATAATGCCAAGAGGCCATGCTTTTGCTGGTTCAGTCCATTCTGTTTTAGTTTTTAAATGCACTTTCCAATTGTCTACGCGGATAGCATTCAAATCTTGTTCATTGTAATAGAAGAATTCATGACGCTTACTTGGGCCTTTTTTAGTTAGCATGTCCATTTGGTTATAGCCATCTAAATGAGCCTTGTATTTTGTTCCATTAATTTCTTTGCCTGTTAGTAGCTCTTGCTTAATTTTGGTATCACCAGTTGCAGCAGCCATTAAGGTTGGAACCCAATCTTCTGATGTCATAAATCCATCGGTATATTCGCCTTCAGGTATATGTCCAGGCCAACTGATCAGCATAGGTACTCGGAATGCTCCATCCCACGTTGTTCCTTTTTGACCACGAAAAGCGGCGGTACCAGCCATTGGCCAGTGATCAAGGTTAATGCCGTTATCAGACGTAAACATGATGATGGTGTTGTCTGTCTCACCCAGAGCATCTAATTTATTTAGTAATACACCTATTTGGTCATCTAACTCTTTTAATGCATCAAAATATTCGGTGTGACCACTGACTCCTAAATATTCATCTTTTACGTGTATTTGTTGATGCATACGTGATGGATTAAACCACAAGAAAAAAGGCTTATCTGGTGTTTGTGCTTCATGCTTTTCTAACCATTGTGTTGTGAACTCAACGTATTCATCATCAATGGTTTTCATTCGCTCAGAGCCAAGAGGACCTTTATCTTCGATACGCTGTTTACCAATTTCACCCCAACGAGGTTGTACGGTTTTGTCGTAGTTCTCTGTGGCAAAGCTGTGAAGCATATTTCGTGGACGGCCAATAAAGTCAGGGTCTTTGGGGAAATTAGGTTGCTCTGGCATTTCCATTACATTTAAGTGATAAAGAAAACCATAAAATTCATCAAAGCCATGAACCGTGGGTAAAAACTTATTGCGATCGCCTAAATGACTTTTACCAACATGTATGGTGTCGTAACCTTTTGCTTTTAGCATGTCAGCAAGAGTGGGGTCTTCTTTTTGTAAACCAATATTAGAGCCTGGTTGGCCAACCGTTGTTAATCCCGTTCTAAATGGATATTGCCCTGTAATAAAGGCGCTTCGTCCTGCAGTAGAGCTTCCTTGTGCATAATAATCACTTACCATCATGCCTTGTTTGGCTATACGATCAATATTTGGCGTGTTAATTGCGCCTAACCCTCGATGGTAAGCTGAAATATCCATAGGGCTAACGTCATCAACCATTATGGTTACAATGTTCGGTTGAGTTTGTGCTGCATGAGTTCCAAATGAGGTAACGGCAAGAGCTAGTGCTGTTTTTGCTATCGTTTTTGTTTTCATATTTATTACCTTGCAGTAAAAATTTATTTATATGGTGTTGTTTAATTTGTTGGTTGAATTGGTGGTACTGTCCATTTCATATTAAGGATTTCTTGAGACGGTATATAAAGACGAGTGATGGCATAAAAGTTACCTTTTGGGGTTGGCAACCAGTTTGCTAAGTCTTTAGGATTTGTTGGCTTTTTATTTGAGAGAACAAGATCGAAAGAACCGTCGCTATTTTTTTGGATAGGGGTTTGATCATTAATGTTGAAACGATGAATATCATTAGCAACTAACATTTTTGTTTGGGCGTCATAAACGGTAATTGACCAAAAAGCAGCAACGGGTGGTTGGTTATCGAAATGTATGCTGTAGTCTTTCTCACCTGAAAGAAATTGATTGTTTACATCTGTGTAAGCGATCGGATACATAGCTTCTTTTGCTCCTTGGCCACCAAGATAAGGGTGGGCCACCAGAGAGCGAAGTGCATTGTCATCACCAAATTGGTCTAAAACAAATGAATAGAACCAACCATCTTTTGTTTTTAAAGTGACAGGGTTTGATGCTTGAACTGAAACTATTTTTTGACCGTCTTTAATGGCTTTTTCAAGTTGAACTTTCATTTTTGAAGTCAGCTTTGTTCGGTCGAAACCATCTTTACTTAGACCAATTTTATTAAATTGACCTAATAAGGCTTGTTGACGCTCAGCAATAGGATTGTCTTTTATATAAGCCCCTAATTCTTCATAGAAGCGAAGTGGATCGTTTTGTTTTCCAACACGGGAGGGGAGAGGTTGGGATACAAAATCACTTGAATCATGGGCTAGATATTTACTTAATGGCGTTAAAGTATATTGATTTTGGATATCATGGACATTCTGGTAATCCTTCTCGCCAAATACTTGAGTTCGTCCCCATAGCCATATTTTTGTAGTAGGCGCTTCGATAACGGTTAAGCCTGTTGGGATATCTCCAACCCAATTTGGTGGCACAATCATTATCTCTTGTGCATTTTTGCCTGTTTCTCTTGTTCCTACGTATTTAAAAAGATTGTGCCACATATCAAATAAATCGATTACAAAGTAGCGATCTTTAACTGCTGGTGTTGATAATATGATCGGTTCATTGGAGACATCAACAACAGCACTTGAATATAAGGTGTCACGGTTAGCGGTTGGCATATCTGTATCTAGATTGGTCGGAAGCCTGCGAGCATGACCAAAGTGATTTAATGGCGCTCGATAGCTGGTATCATTTTGTGGCTGAGACATATCTGTATATTTTCGAGCTATTTGCTCCATGCGAACTAAAGTAGAACCCCATAAATAAGCATTGGTCGCTAAAATATAACTTTCTTGATCAAGCCAGTTAGACGCTTGGTTTTCTTGAATTTGTTCTGTTGGAGATAAAAGGGGATGAGTTTCTTTCTCTTTTGCATTGATGCTTAAAGAACTCATTAAAAGGGTGGAAATGATTATGGTAGAAATACGTTTTTTAAACATAAATAACTCCTTTATATAACTAAAGGGATCTTATGTTTTTTGGTTCAAAATTATCTCTATACTCTCTATTAAGAATATTAATAGAGAGTTGTTATTTCGCTATCAATAATAGTTAAATTGAATTTAAAATTTCTTTTGCTTCTTTAATTAACCATTCAGTTAATGGTTGGTTGCGATTTGTTTGGTGACAAAATAAGGCAATTTTACGTTGATAGCTTTGAGGTACAATTTCATGAGGTATCGGTAAAAAGCGAAAATGAGGTTGCATCAATGCTTGAAGAGTACGTGGCATAACGCCAACGTAATTACTTTCTTTAAGTAAATTGGTCATTAATGAAATATCACTGGTTCGTAAATTGATTTTTTTCTTTATTTTAAGGTTACGAATTAACTGTTCTGCTTTTGATGGACCAGTAATCCCTCCAGGAATAAGACAAATAGCCAAAGGATATAAGAGTATGTTTTCAATTGATGCTTGCTGTAAAGGATGTTCATTACTCACCACAAAGGCAAACTCATCACCACCAATCTCTTGCTCTAATAGGGTTTTATTTGTCTCCATTGGCAAATAAGTAATTCCAAAGTGTTGATGGGGGTTGTTTTCTAAACGTTGTGGTGTATCTCCTGCCCAATGTGAGCATTGGACGGTTAATTCTGGAGCAAGTAACGTCAGTTTTTTAATTAACTGTGAACCTAATGTTGGAATTAAAGGAGGTGAAATTAGTAAGTTTAAATCACCATTCAATTGAGATATATCCCACTGAGTATTATCTGAATAGAGCTTATTTAGCTGAGTCAAAAGAGCAGGAAGCGTCGCTAATATGTTTTTGCATTTGATTGTGGGGGTAAGGTTGTTTTTATCACGAATGAACAAAGGATCATCAAATTGGTCTCGTAACTTTTTTAGCATAATACTGATCGTAGGTTGGCTTAAATTCATTCGTTTTGCTGCCAAAATGGTTTGTCTTTCTTCATTTAGGATGACGAGAAGTTTGAGCAAATTTAGATCTTTGTTCTGCATAGATGTTACCTAACCATTGAGCATTGAAAATAACTAAAGAGAAATATAGCTTGAAAAGAAAATGAGTTCAGTAACTATGTGAAAATATCGAGATATTGATTAGAAAATAAAATAGAACGGAAAACAGCTTAAAGTGTAATTTATGGTCTCATGGAAAATAAGTCTCATATATAAGGCAATCTTCATTTCTAAGTGAGATCTAGATCATTGAATTAAATGAAAAGTATAATTATTAATTGGCTGAGATTTAGATAATATTGAGTGTTTTACTAAATATAAAAAAACCTAAATAGATTAAATTTAAAAAAATGTATATTTAACAGATAATTATATTAATAATAACGTTTTATTTATGAAATAATTTCTATAGAATAATTTTATTATTAGGCATTTTTATTTATTTGTTTACTGCAAATGCCTTGGGGTGTCAGTGCTTAAAAGCTTATAATGGCTAAATAAAGGGTTGGTTCAACACATGAAGTATCTTTTTGAACAAATTTTAAAAAAATATAGAGAGAAAAGCGGCGTTACTCAAGAGATTATGGTGGACTTATTGAGCCATAATTCTTCGAAGTTAAAAAAACTAGATAACGTAACATTTAGTCGCTGGGAAAGAGGGATCACTATTCCTCCGTTCAAAAAACAAATTGAGATATATCAGTTATTAGGTGTCGATCCTATAGATGAAATCATTGATTCAAATATAGAATTACCAAAAATAGATAATGAGAATTATTTCGCTATTGATTACTATACCTATGGAAATAGTGATTTTGTTACGCATGTATTAAATCGAAATACGTTATCAGGTTTAGATTCTGTTCTTGAAGAAATGGAATTAATAATTGATAGTGACTATTATTTTAAGCAGTTAATTAAATCCACTGGAAAAAATAGTATAAAAAAATCAATAGAATCATTAATGGCAAAACTAAATGCTGAGATTATCATTTGTAAGTATAAATCTCGATTAATTGCACATTCTATTACGCTGTATGTATCACCAGATTTTTTAAAAGATTTAATGTGTAATGAAATAGATTATACAAAAATAAAAAATTACGCATCAAATAACCCATTAATAATATCATTTTATGCGTCAACTAATGATAGCCTTAAATATATATTAGGCAGAATTTTGACGAACTTTTTAGATATACCAAATATAGATTCAAAACTGTATTTTATTTCAGGTGAAAAAAACATACATAAGTTATTTGTTAAATTAAATTCTAAGATTAAATTTAATGAATTTATTGATGATAAAAACTATAAATTATCTGAAGTAACTAAGTTAAATATTAATCACTCAAAAGATGCATTACATTTTCTTGTTGATTTTAGAAGAATGGAATATGAAAAGTAAAATAAATGTAATATTGGTAGATGATGTTGATTTTTCAAGGAAAGTGGTTTCATTTATTATAAAGAAGAATTTTCATGATCAAGTTAATATCATAGAAGCAAAAAGCTGTAATGATGTGGTAAATATTTTAAATAAAAAGAATATAATACACGGAATTATAACAGATATAATGATGCCTAATGGGGATGGTTTAGATTTAATCAAAGTGCTATCTGAAAATAATTACCACATACCAGTGGCTATTGTGTCATCTGTAAAAGCGAATATTTTGGAAAAAGTAATGGACCTTGCTGAAGTCAGTGGGGTTACGATTGTTAATTCTTACAATAAACCCATTTCAGCTGAAGAAGTCATTTCGACCATTGATTTTTTTAATGTGAACAGAATTGAAGATCGCAAGATGTTGTTTGAAGATGTAAAGCAAAATGATCTTGTTGAATTATATTATCAACCAATAGTTAATTTCAGCTCTCATCGAATTGATGGTGTTCAGGTTTCTCCTCATTGGAAAAATCAAAAGGAAAGTGCTGTTGCCGAAAGCGTGTTTCTACCAGACATTAATGATATGAAAAATACTGTTGGGTTTATGAATTTGATGTTCACACTGCTTGAGCGTGATATCAAGAGTAAATTCTCTGATTATCGTTATACGTTTCGTATAAATGTGAAGGATATTTTAATATGCGATGATGATTTTATTAATCATGTTTTTGATAAAATTGAAAAGGAAACGAAGGATAAGATCATTGTGGTTGTTGAGTTTTCAGACGATGTTGTGTTACTTGATAAGCTAACAGAAAATCTGGAGACATTACTCGCAGATGGAGTTCGGATATCCATTGAATTGGTTGAAAATGATATGCAGTGCAAGCTATTAGAACAAGGAATAGCTCTCTCTAATATTTGTTTTGAATATAAGAAAAATGTATTTGAGGATATCAAGAGATTTAAAGACATGCATGGTAAAGATATTCCTATCATTATAGGCAACATTCAAAAAGTAAATCAGCAACAAGCATCATTAGATTATGGTTTTGAATGTTTACAAGGTGATTTCATAACATCGGAAATGAAAAATGATAAACTAGCTAAATGGATTAACGCTTATGAATCAGAAACTGAAAACTTTCAATGTTAAAGACTTTGAAAATGGAACTTCAACATCTCATTCCAGTGAAGAAGCTCATTACTTTAAAAGAATGATAGTAGAAGGAATAGAGAAAGAGCTGAAGGAAATTGAAACTGACGGTGTCCAAGATACGATTCATGCAATAAAAGGGATATCGAGTTACGCAGGGTTAAATAGAATGCATGAAGTCTGTATGAGACTTGAACATTATCATCAAGTAATGAGATTCAAATTAGTTAAAGAAGTATTGCATCGGGAGTATCAAACCGTTGTAAACGATGAACAATTTTTAGCCTAAAATAAAAAGCATAGTTTCGACTATGCTTTTTTTTGTTTCTAAAGAAAGAGTAATTACATTTAAATATAGATCTTGATCCAGTAATTATAACTTAAATGAGATACTACCACTTTAGTGTTATATATTTATAATTATTATGCTTGATAATACATATAAACCACACCCTCCTAATAATTTAGCATTTTGTTTTATTTTTATAATGTACATGCCTTGTTAGTTTTTTATGTCAACCTTTATTATTTCGTCTCTTTCTTAATACACAGAATTACTTTGATTTGCGTGTATTAAATTTTAATAAGTCAGTATATAAACTCTATGAGTTTTAACATTAGAGATAATAAGGTAAAAACAATGTTAGTTAAGTTTTTTGAATTTTCTAAGAACGCAATCCAAAACTTTAAAAATGATGAGCGTGGCGTTACAGCTATTGAATATGCAATTATTGGTGTAGCTATTTCAGCTATTATCTTATTGATGTTTAATGGTACACTTCAACAAGCCTTAATTGATGCAATTGGTACAATTTCAGATAATATTACATCGGCAAATGATACTGGCTCTTAATATAGCCGAATGAATAATCATTCAATGATATGGTGGGCACTCTTGTTCACCATTTCGTGTATTATTTGCTATCAAGATATAACCAGACGAACTATATCAAATCAAATGTGTATTATAGTTCTTATTATTTGCATTTGCCTTGTTATAAAAAGTGCTAACTACTCTTCATTATATTATTCATTAATAATATTTATCGGTGGATTTATACTTTTTATAAAAAAAATTATAGCAGCAGGTGATGTGAAGCTTATATCTTCTTTTTTTATTGCAATTAACCAAAATTATCAATTGTTGACTTTTACTATTATTCTATTTGCTGGTGGGGTTATATCTATAGTCCTATTAATTCATAAGGTAATTAATAAAGAAAATACAACAATAACAGTTCCTTATGGAGTTCCTATCTGCATTGGGTGCTTATTTGGTGTTGCAGCATCACTTTAAGGTAATTTATGAAAGCTAAAATAATCGTTGTGTTAGCAATGATTACTATCTTGTTTGGGTTATATGGCCTAGCAGGTAGTTTATCTATGTTCGCTCCTCAAAATATAATAAAACCAAAAGAAGAAAATAAAATAAAAGTTTGGCAATTAAAAGAAGATGTAAACGCTAGAGATGAAATTAATCGACGCCTAGTTTCTCTTGTTCTTCTTCCTGAATCAGAAGCTAATAAATTGAGTTTTTCAGAAGATGTGCCAATTAACTGGAATAGAGGAACGATTTATAGACACGATCTTAAAAAGGGTGCTTACATCTCAATGGAGGATTTTATTACTCCAGAAGAAGATAATTATATTGAATATGTAATTGCTCCAAATCGAGTTCCATTTCCATTACCTATTGATTCGCCGGATATTATTGGTGGTGTAATCGGTAATGGTAGTTTTGTTGATGTATTAGCTCTTACCAAAAGTGATGAAACTCGTAATTCAAATCGCGCAACGAAAAAAACGCTATCGATTACACCAATTTTTACAAGTATTAAAGTATTACAAGTAAAACGAACAGTTATTCCTGAGACTCGTATAGAGCCAGCGAAAGAAGGCATAGTACTTATTCTTGAACTTACTCGTAGTCAAGCTGTTGAGCTTATCGTTGCAAAAGAAGCGGCAAAAATTGAAGTTCATAAATCAATTGGTAATTACAGTATCGAAGATTTAAAAGCAAATGCTGGTGACGTACTAGATGATTTTAGAGCGGTGACAGAATATCGCGCAAATAAAGTTACTATTAAATAGAGTAAATAAAATGTGGAATAATTATTATCGAGCACTGTTGGTATTAGTTTTATTACCTATATCATTTGTTAGTTTAGCTGGCAATATTATTAATATGTCAGAAGGTGATTCGCAAGTCATTTTAGCTAATAAAGACGTTGGTTCTGTTTTTGTATCTGACCCAAAAATCGCAGATTACCAAGTAATAGAAAAGAAAAAAGTTATTGTTTATGGAAAAAAAATAGGGCAAAGCTCTGTGATGGTTTTTGATAGAAATGGCCATACTCTTGCTAATAAGAAGGTTATTGTAAATAAAAGCCTCGACTCTATAAAGCAATATATATCAATTAAATACCCGGATGTTGATGTTGACGTTTTTAATATAGGTGAGCAAGTTGTATTAAGTGGAACGGTTTCAACAGAACAAGAGAAAGATGAAATAAACAATATTGTTGGACAATTGCTTGATAAAGATGATGAGAAATTCACTTTTGAGCAAGATATGGAAGACCAAGATTATGAAATTCAGTTCATGGAGAGAACAGATTACAAAGGTATTGTAAATAATATTGAGGTAGCTACAACAAAACAAGTGAATGTAAAAATCTCAATTGCTGAAGTATCACAATCATTCTTACAAGATATTGGTATTCAATATGGTACTGATGCGGCAGGTGTATTTATTCAACCACTTACCCACTTTAGTTCGTCAGACATTATGTCCGTTATTACTGCTATTGGTAGCGATACGGTAGGACAAATATTAGCAGAACCAAATTTATCGGTAGTTTCTGGAGAAAGCGCAAGCTTCTTAGTTGGTGGCGAATTGCCTGTGGTAACAACCGTAAATAACAGTACCAATGTAATGTACAAAGAATATGGTGTGAGACTCGAATTAATGGCAAAGGTTAAGAAAGATGACAAGATCACGCTTTCATTAGTTCCTGAAGTTAGTTCATTAGATATCCAATATGAAAATGATTCATATGATTTACCAGCTCTAAAAACTCGTCGTGCACGTACAACGGTCGAACTTGGCGATGGACAAAGTTTTGTTTTAGGTGGGTTATTGAGCTCAGAAGATAAAGAGAGTCTTCAAAAAATTCCTTTCATTGGTGATATTCCAATTTTAGGTGCTTTATTTAGAGGTTCTTCGACTAAGCGAAATAAAACAGAGTTACTTATTGTAGCAACAGTAAATTTAGTAAAACCAATTCATTCTTCGCAAATACAACTGCCAATGATGAGAAAAACAACCACATTAAATCGCTTTTTTGCATTAGAAGATTCATATGTAACAGCTGGCGATAAATGGGCTAAAGAGTTATTAGCTATTGGAGGATTTAAAAAATGATCAATTGGAAAGGAATGTTATTTCTCCCATTAGTATTGATGACTGGTTGTGTTGAAAAAGTAAATGAACGTTTTGGCCCAGAAATAGATGTGTTTCCTGTAACGTACTCAGTGTCTTTATCTAATACTCGTGAATCAAAAATGTCGCTATCTACTTTTATCCGCGATCATAAAAAAGAGCTTATTAACTATGGCGCAAATATTCAGTGGGTGAGTAACTCTGGAAATCGTTGGGCGAGCGAAATAAAAAAACAATTAATTAAAGAAGGCGTAAATAAAGATTTAATTATTATTTCTCAGGGTGAAAAAGGTGATGTGTATTTCGATATTAAATTTTCTATCGTTGTGCATAAAACACAAGTATCTAGTTGCCAATATGCTGAACTTGGAGCTATTAACACAGTAGCAACAGGGTGTTTTATTGAAAATGCGCGTTGGTCATCAATGGTTAATCCACAGAAAATGTTAATAACACCATCAGTAGATCAAGAGCATAAAGAAGCTGAAGCAACAGCGCCTGGAAAGGAGGAATAATATGTTTGATTTATCAAACTCAATGAATCTGCCTGTGAATAAAAAGCAAAATTTAGAGCTTGTTCTTTTTCACCAAACAGATGAATACCGACAATTAATAGAAGAAGTTTTCCGTTTTGAAGGGGTATCGGAGCCTCTTGTATTAGATAATAACGAAGAAGTCGTTGCACAGCACGCTAGAAAGTACCCAAATCATATCATTATGATTGAACTTAATAATAGCCATCATGTAGTGAATGATATTGAGCGTATTAGCCATCTTTTACCTAATAATGCACCAGTTATCGTGTTAGGAAAAGAGAATTCAATATCTGTTATCCGTGCATTAAAAGACATGGGCTATTACTATTTATTTTGTCCTGCAACTAAAACTGAACTCTTTGATTTTGTAAGTGAAATCAATGAGAAGAACATGAAGAAAGAGTTAGGAAGTACGACAAGAAAAGCAAAGAAAATTGCTGTGCTAGGTGCTAAAGGTGGAGTTGGAACTTCATTTATTGCAGCAGAGCTTAGTAAAGAATTATCTGGTAGCCGCAATAGTTCGTGTGTTGTTGTTGACCATAATATTCGAGGCGGCAACTTAGATATTATGCTTGGTATGAAACACTTTAAAAGACGGAAGCTAACCCAAGGTATGCTTCTTTCTAATTTGGATGTTGATTACGCTACCAATATGGTCACTAAGTTGAATGATATGCTTTCATTACTCTCAATTGAATCTGACAGTTTTTCAATTGAAGAAATGAAAGAATACATCAGTGTACTGACTTCGCAACTTGCGCTTCAAGCTAATTTTATCATTGAAGATCTTTCTGGTTCGGCGAGCGAGAAACTCAGTTATCTAACTAAATCAGCTGATGTTGATGCTGTGGTTCTTGTTGCGGATCAAACGGTATCGAGTTTACGAGAAGCCGCTTTAGTCGTTAATACAATTAAAGAAAAGAACCTTCCAATCCGCGTGATTGTGGTTGTTAATCATACTAAACCTGAAAAGTACTCAACAATAGAGTCACAAGAAGTAGAAAAGTATATTAATAAAAATATAGATGTGATTTGTCCATTTGAACCTAAGTTAGGTACGTATTTATTACATAGAGACAGTATTTATACAAAAGATATAGAAATTGCTCAAAGTTTAAATCGTATTACTGCTTTATTGCTTGGTGAAGAAGAGAGCAAGAGATCAAGTTTACTTAAGCGTTTAATTAAAAGGTTATAAATATGGATCAAAATAAATCAATTTATATCGAAATTCGAGCTCAAATTTTTGATGTATTAGATGCAGAAACGGTTAATTCATTAAGTAAAGAGCAGCTACATAATCAATTAAGTAATGCGATAGATCTGTTAATTGAACGCCATGAATGGCCAGTAAGTACAATTGTACGAGCTGAATACGTAACAAGTCTAGTAAATGAATTGCAAGGTCTTGGACCTCTTCAGGTATTAATGGAAGATGAATCTATTAGTGACATTATGATTAATGGACACGATAAGATTTTTATCGAACGAGGAGGTTTAGTTGAAGTCGCACCGGTCAGCTTCATTGATGAAGAACAATTACTGCATATCGCTAAGCGTGTTGCTTCTCAAGTTGGACGACGTGTTGATGACTCATCGCCAACTTGTGATGCGCGTTTAGCTGATGGTAGTCGTGTAAATATTGTTATCCCACCAATTGCTATTGATGGAACTTCTATGTCTATACGTAAATTTAAAAAAGACAGTATAGGCTTAGAGAAATTAACTGAATTTGGTGCGTTGAGTCCAGAAATGGCGCAGTTATTAATGATTGCATCCCGTTGTCGTTTGAATATTTTAATATCGGGTGGTACGGGTTCTGGTAAGACAACAATGCTTAATGCGTTATCGCAATATATTTCAGAAAAAGAGCGTATCGTAACGATAGAAGATGCTGCTGAATTGAAATTACTTCAACCGCATGTAGTGAGATTAGAAACTCGAAATTCAGGTATTGAAGGTAATGGTGCAATTACTCAGCAAGACCTTGTTATTAATGCCTTACGTATGCGTCCTGACCGAATAATTGTTGGTGAGTGTCGTGGCGGCGAAGCTTTTCAAATGCTTCAAGCAATGAATACCGGTCATGATGGTTCAATGTCAACGCTCCATGCGAATACACCTCGTGATGCAATGGCTCGTGTAGAGGCAATGGTGATGATGGCAAGTAACAATTTACCACTAGAAGCCATTCGTCGAACCATAGTGAGTGCTGTTGATATCGTAATTCAAATCAGCCGATTACATGATGGAAGCCGTAAAGTAATGAGCATTACAGAAGTTATCGGTCTTGAAGGTAATAACGTTGTATTAGAAGAACTCTATAAATTTGAATCGACAGGCCAGAATACTCCTGAAGGTAAAATTATAGGTAATTACTCTACAACTGGTTTAATGCAACGATCTGTGCTGGTTGAAAAAGCTCGATTCTTTGGGTTAGAACAGCAATTGAAAGCAGTATTTAATAAGTTTGATGAGGCGATATGATTTATTTTATTGCATTAGCTATTGGTATTTTGCTTATTTTTTATTTGTTAATGCCTCAGAGCAAAAAACATCATGAATATTTAAAAGGTAGTAATTTTTCAAGTTCTGATTTATCTAATAATGAAGATAAGCAAGCGGTAAAACTAGAATCGTTGTCTGATGAAACATTAAAACAAGCATTGCTTCGTTTTTTTAATAATACTTATCAACAAATTGATTCTCTAGCGAACATTAAAATACCAGTTTATTGTGCGTTTTTAATTGTTCTTGGGATATATATAAATAAAAGTTTTCTTCAGGCTAACCCAATAATTATTGTTACGATTACAGAGATTATCGGTTTGATTTTTGGTGTCGTATGGCTAAGAAAACGAGAAAAAAATCGATTTGAAGAATCTTTTCCTGATGCATTAAATATGATGTCCAGTGCAGTGAGTGCCGGGGAAGGTATTATGCAGGCCGTGGTTTTTGTTGGTCGCTCGTTAGATGGAAAAGTTGGGAAAGAATTCAAAAGAATGGGGGAGCAGTTACAATTGGGAGAGTCTCCTGATACTGTTTTTCGAAAGTCTTGTGAACGATTCCCATATCCATCATTTCAATTTTTTATCATTACCTTACGAACCAGTATGCAACGTGGCGGACAGTTAAAAGAGGTGATGAAACGCTTAAATAGATTGATGTTCGGTGCAAGAGCAATTGAAAAGAAAAAACTGGCATTAACTTCTGAGGCTAGAGCGTCAGCAAAAATAGTCGCAGCAATTCCGTTTATTTTCTTATTTATGCTGCAATACCTTAGTCCTGAAAACTATGAATTTGTGATGTTTAACCCTGCGGGAAGACCAATATTATATTATGTGTTAATTAGTGAAAGTATTGGAATACTCATTATATGGTTATTAATGAGAGGAGTTCGCGCATAATGAATTCACAAACAATATTATTTATTGAGTTAGTATCAATATTTATCGGTATCTCTTTATTTTTATGGCTGTTAGTCCAAGTACTATTACAGCGTAAATTATTAGGTAAATATTTAGCAAAGCATAAAGAATTTAATAAAGATGATAATGTATTTGATAAAGTAGAGCGATTTTTACCTAGTGTTGCTTCGAATAATGCCGACAGTATTGAGCGGAAGTTCTATTCTGCGGGGTTATATGAATCAAAATATGCTCATTTATATATGCCAGTTAAATATTTAACGGCAGCTATTGGTTCCGGGATAATTTATTTATTACTAGGTAAAGATTCCTCAATGACAACACAAGTCGCATTAATGTGTATTTGGTTAGTTGTGTGTATTTCTATTCCTGATGCCATATTAAGTTCGAGAAAAAAAGCATTGGAAGAAAAACTGTCTGGCCAATTACCGTATTTATTAGATTTGCTAGCAATGTGTGTACATACCGGAATGACGATCGAATCATCATTAAGCTATCTAGCTAAAGAAATGCAAGGATTTGATAAAGACTTAGCTCATATGATTGCAAGAACGAATGATAGAGCCAATATTGTTGGGTTAGAGCCAGCTCTAGATGAACTTTATGTTCGGGTGCCGACTAACGAAATGCGAAGTTTTGTTATGACGTTAAAACAAAGCTTACATTATGGTAGTTCGATATATGAAATATTAAATACATTAGCTGCTGATATTCGTAGTGTTCGCTTACTTTCGTTAGAAGAAAAAGTGGGGAAACTCGCGGCTAAAATGTCGGTACCACTTATTTTATTTATCATGATCCCCGTCGTGATATTAATTGCTGCTCCAGGAGTAATGAGGATGATGACAGGTGTATATTAAAAAAATAGTAATAGGTTTACTTTTTGTTACGTTAGTTGGGTGTTCATCTAGTCCTGATACTGAAGAGACAAAAGAAAAAATTCTTATTAAAACAAATAATTACTCAGATTTAATTATTTTTTATAAGAATCAGCTAAAAGTATCAGAAGACCCTTATACTCGTGAAAAACTGGCACAAGCCTATTTAGATTCTGGAGATCCAGATTCAGCTCTTTTTGCTATCCAATATCTTAATGAGGATGACGATTCTAGAAGTATTTCTTCATTTTTAATTGAAGCAAATGCGCAATTAGAATGTGGGATGCTAGAACCGGCTTTAGATACAGTAAATCGTGTATATAAATTAAATGAGGATAACCCTGAGATTGAAAATTTATTAGGTGTTATTTATGCAAGTAAGCGTGATTTAGATAAGTCTCGTCATTATTTTAATTTAGCAAGAAAGCATTTATACAGTGATATTACGATAAAAAATAATTTGGCTATTCTCAATATTATTGAAGGCAAATATGACCAAGCGGTTAAATTATTATTACCAATATATATGAGTAATAAAAATGATGCCTTAGTACAAGCTAATTTAATGTTAGCAATGGCCAAAGCAGGTGATTTAGAGTTTATGGAAAAAGTATTGTCGCCGCAATTCAGTAAACAAGAAATTGAAAGACGTTACTCAATTCTTAAAAATACTGAATCACATCGTGATGATACAAACCTGTTTGGAGCGGATTAACATCATGAAGATTAAAAAGAACAGGGGTGTGGCCAGTATTGAATTCGCAATGGGATTCATGATCTTTTGGTTGATTTGCATGGCTTGGGTTGAGATGAGTTATATGTCTTATGTTTCTGCAATAAGTGATCTCATTATTTCTGAATCAGCTCGGGAATCCAAAACAGAAGACTCGGATTATTTGCAGGCATTTACTAATGCCGTAAATGATAATCAATCGATATGGGGTAATGTGGTTGACCCAAGTAAATTTACGATGTCGATACAATATTTAAAGAGTGTAAATGAATTAGGTTCATTGGTTGAGCCATGTGTCGTTCCCGATAGTGAAAGCACTGCTGAATGTGGCTCGTCTATGAATAGTGCTATTGCTGTTTATCGAATTGATTATCGTTTTTCACCCATTTTTACTTATTTTATGGGATTTGAAGGCATTTTCAGCCGAGAAGATATTGTGATTCAGGAGTACGAACGTGATGCCTTTAAAGTCTAAACAGCGTGGAAACTTTACCGTTGAGTTCGCAATGGTAGGGTTAGGTCTTAGTTTAATTTTTATATTTAGTGCTGATGTAATAATAAAACTATCAATAAAAGGTAAGTTAGATCGGCTATCTTATTCTCTTGTTAATGTTTTAAAAGAGCGAACACAGTTATATGACGAAGATTATTTAATAACGAACAGTGAAAGTAGCGAAATATTTAATATTGCAAAGAATTCGCTGCGCCGCACATTGGGAAGCTATGAAGATGCTCGTTTTGGTGCCGTTATTGAAGAGTTAACTTTTCGTGATATTGGTGCACCAAACACACCCGTGACGTATAACTATGGATCTTTTACCTGTCCTTTATCTAAAAGGATTGGCGAGCTTGATTATTTATCAGTAGTTACCACATGGGAAAGACAAGCAACGTTATACCGTGTCACCTTATGTTATCAAACAGACAATATGTTTGGTTCAGTTGTTGGTGAGTCATACACAGATGTCATTTCATCGTCAGTGATGATTGGGAGATAGTATGAGAAATTCAAGAAAGCATCAACAAGGTCACGCTGCCATTTTATTTGCAATGATGATTCCAGCATTATTTGGAATATTTGCACTAGCCAGTGATGGCGCGAGAGCCATCCAAACTAAAGCAAGAATAGAAGACGCAAGTGAGGTGGCAGCTCTTGCCATTTCTGCTCACAATGACCCTGCTCAGCCTGATGATGGTACTTATACTCCAAGCACTAGAAATAGACAAATAGTCGTGGATTATGTGAATGCTTACATCAGCGATATTGACGCAGTTACAGACATTAAAGTGGCAAAAAGACGTTGTGAATTAATTTCTGATTGCGTAACTGGTATATATAAAGGAGATATGCGTTATCTGGAACATGAAATTGATGTGACAACAAGGCAAAATTCATGGTTTCCTGGTAATGAGGCAATTGAAGGGATGGGGGAGACGTTTTCAACACGTGGTAAGTCTTTGGCTCGCAAATATCAAAGTGAAGCTGTTGATGTCATGTTTGCTGCCGATTTTTCCGGTTCAATGTTAGATACTTGGAGTGGCAGCTCTAACCCTAAATATGCTGATCTAATTGAGATCATTAGAAATATTTCTGTTGAATTGCAGAAGTTTAATGATTTACCAGAGAACCGCGATAAAAGCACGATGGGAATATCGGCATTTAGCACCTTTACCAATTCATTCACATCGGATACCGGTATTCAGTGCTCTTTATCTCAAGGTGTTAACAGCAGAAATGAACCTGGGAATTGGTTTCGACCAGTTAAAGCAGTAAATACGGTTGCTAACATTTGGAATCCAAAAACAGAAGACTATTGTAAATCGGGTGCCTATGCTGGTTTTCATGATGTCAATTTAACTTCAAATTTTAATTATTTAAATGGTCAAATAGGTAGCTTTTATGCTGGCGGAGGAACGGCATCTTACCAAGCACTAATTCGTGGAGCGCAATTATTAAGAAAAGGAAACAATTCACGTCGTTTATTAATCGTGTTATCGGATGGTATGGATAATGATACTAAGTTAGCTGATGGGTTAGTTAGCGAAGGTATGTGTCGTGATATTCAGAGTGGTTTGGAATCGGATCGTACACCTGATAGGAGACCAATAGCGGCGAAAATGGCGGTGATTGGCTTTGATTATAATCCTTTTGCAAATAAGGCGCTTAAAGATTGTGTTGGAGAAAAGAATGTATATAAAGCAGAAGATGCTGATGAGGTCGAAGACATAATTCTAGAGTTAATAAACGAAGAAATTGGCCATTTAAAATAATAATTTGACGTATAAGACGTTTAAAGTAGAGAGTAAAAAATGTATAAAATTTTAATTATAGTTGCTGCTGTTTTAGGGGTATCTTTTAATGCTAATGCTAATGCTAATGCTAATGCTAATGCTAATGCTAATGCTAATGCTAATGCTAATGCTAATGCTAATGCTAATGCTAATGCTAATGCTAATGCTAATGCTAATGCTAATGCTAATGCTAATGCTAATG
>NZ_JAAUWR010000015.1:0-129465 GCF_014694495.1 Aliivibrio sp. S10_S31
TGATGGTCCTGTCATTAGCGGTACCGATACAGGTGCTGTTGTTGAAGATACCGTAGCAGAAGCATCAGGCCAGCTAGAAGCAACAGATGCCGATGTTAATGATACTGCAACGTGGTCAGTAACCGATGGTGCCGGTGTTTATGGTTCATTAACGGTAGATTCAACGGGTAAATGGACCTACGTTTTAGATAATACTCTTACAGATACTCAAGCGATTTCAAATGGAGAAGTGAAAACAGAAACCTTTGAGATTGTTGCTGATGATGGTAATGGCGGCACAGTGACACATACGGTAACTGTCGAAGTTACCGGCACCAATGATCTTCCAGAGATCACAGATACCTCTGTGACGACTGGTGCAGTTGAACACCGAACAACAGAAAGCGCAACGGGCGATTTAATTCTTGAAGATGTTGATGCTCTTGATACTCACACATGGACAGTTGAAGCCAATAGTAATGATGATTTAGGTACTTTCAGCGTAGATGCGAATGGTAAATGGACCTTTGATTTAAACACTAACTCAGCGAGCGTTATTGCTCTTGGCGTGGGTGAAACCTTAGATATTACCTATGTAGTTCAAGTCGAAGATAACCACGGTGGTATTGATTCTCAAGAAGTGACCATTACCGTTACTGGTTCAAATGATGGTCCTGTCATTAGCGGTACCGATACAGGTGCTGTTGTTGAAGATACCGTAGCAGAAGCATCAGGCCAGCTAGAAGCAACAGATGCCGATGTTAATGATACTGCAACGTGGTCAGTAACCGATAGTGCCGGTGTTTATGGTTCATTAACGGTAGATGCAACAGGCAAATGGACCTACGTTCTAGATAATACTCTTACAGATACTCAAGCGATTTCAAACGGTGAAGTGAAGACGGAAACCTTTGAGATTGTGGTTGATGATGGTAATGGCGGCACAGTGACACACACGGTGACTGTCGAAGTTACTGGTACTAATGATCTTCCTGAAATCACGGACACATCTGTGACGACTGGTGCCGTTGAACACCGCACAACAGAAAGCGCAACGGGTGATTTAATTCTTGAAGATGTCGATACACTTGATACTCATATATGGACAGTTGAAGCCAATAGTAATGATGATCTAGGTACCTTCAGCGTTGATGCAAATGGTAAATGGACATTTGATCTAAACACCAACTCAGCGAGCGTTATTGCTCTTGGTGTCGGTGAAACCTTAGATATTACCTATGTAGTTCAAGTTGAAGATAACCACGGTGGCATTGATTCTCAAGAAGTGACCATTACCGTTACTGGCTCAAATGATGGTCCAGTTATTAGCGGTACCGATACCGGAGCCGTTGTTGAAGATACCGTGGCAGAAGCCAGTGGGCAGCTAGAAGCAACAGATGCCGATGTTAATGATACCGCAACGTGGTCAGTAACCGATGGTACCGGTGTTTATGGTTCATTAACGGTAGATTCAACGGGTAAATGGACCTACGTTCTAGATAATACTCTTACAGATACTCAAGCGATTTCAAACGGTGAAGTGAAGACGGAAACCTTTGAGATTGTGGTTGATGATGGTAATGGCGGCACAGTGACACACACGGTGACTGTTGAAGTTACCGGTACTAATGATCTTCCAGAAATCACAGATACTTCAGTTATCGCTGGTGCAGTGACAGAAGAAACAACACTAACAACAAGTGGTGATCTGTTTGTTGATGATGTGGATACTTTAGATTCTCATACGTGGACGCTTCTCTCTTCAAATAACGATCCATATGGTTCTATTACTGTGAGCACAAACCCAGATGGCTCTGGTAAGTGGGAATACACCTTAAATAATACCGCAGCTCAAGTACAAGCATTAGCTAATGGCGAAACTCATACAGTTGAATACCAGGTTCAAGTTGATGATGGACAAGGTGGTGTTACAACAGAAACTATTTCGATAGAAATTACTGGTACTAATGATGATCCGGTTGTTTCGGGCCAGTCAACCGGCTTAGTGAAGGAAGACACGGCAACGCAATCTGAAGCGGAAGGGCAACTGACTGTTGATGATGTGGATTTAATCGATGTTCATTCTTGGAGTGTCGATAATAACGCAGGAACTTATGGGTCCATTGTTATTGACCCTGCAACAGGGCTTTGGACCTATAGTATTGATAATTCATTACCTGCAACACAAGCACTTACAGAAGGTGAAAGTGTTGAAGATACATTCACCGTGACCGTTGATGATGGTCAAGGTGGTACTGATACGATAGAAATCATTATTACTGTTGTTGGGACAAACGGTGTGCCTATTATTGGCGGAGATACGGTTGGAGAAGTCACTGAGGATACTACGCTAACAACAACAGGTACGTTAACTGCAACAGATGAAGATGCGACGAGTTCGTTTAATTGGAATATTGTTGGTTCAGATACCGGAACTTACGGTAAATTTACTCTTGATGCCTCAACAGGTGTTTGGTTATACACATTAGATAACGATGCCGCTCAATCGCTTGGTGCGGGTGATGATCCGATCAAAGAGTACTATACCGTAGAGCTAAGTGATGGTGCTGGTGGCGTCATTACAGAAACAATTGAAATCACCATTAATGGCACTAACGATAAACCAGAATTATCTGGACAAGCATTAGGTTCAGTAAAAGAAGACTCTATTGAAACAACTGAAGGGCAGCTGATTGTTGACGATGTTGATTTAACAGATACTCACACTTGGAGTGTTGAACCAGCGACAGGTAAATATGGTTCGATTGTTGTTGATGCAAATGGTAAATGGACATACACCATTGATAATTCGTTGGATGTAACACAGCAACTTGCAGAAGGTGAATCTGGCGAAGACCGATTTATCGTTACTGTTGATGACGGTCAAGGTGGAACAGAGCAAAAAGAAATCGTTATTTCTCTGGAAGGGACCAATGATCTACCAAGTGTTGTAGATAGTAATGATACCGGTACTGTAACCGAAGATGGCGTACAAACTATATCAGATACATTGAGTGTAGAAGATGTTGATTTAGCAGATACTCATAATTGGTTTGTCATCGGTGCCAATGAATCTAAATTAGGTAACTTCTCTATTGAGGCCGCTACTGGAGAATGGACTTATGTTCTTAAAAATGATGAAGCTCAGTTATTAGCAAAAGATGAAACAGTTGTTGAAAGTTTTGTCGTTGTTGTTGGTGATGGAAATAGTGGTTATGCGCAACATACCGTTGAAGTGACAATTGTTGGTACTAATGATAGACCTGTAATTACAGGTCGAACAACGGGTACGGCAGTGGAAGATATCATTCCTACAGCAACAGGTGCGTTGACGGCTGTTGATGTTGATTTTACGGATACACACACTTGGCTTGTTGATGGCGGTGGTATTGGTAAGTACGGCACGATGACCGTTGATGCGAATGGTAATTGGGTTTATGCCTTAGACCCATCAAACCCTGATACGCAGGCTTTAGCTGAAAACCAGCAAGAATTTGAAACATTCACTATTGCAGTAGACGATGGAAATGGTGGACAAAATGCAATTGTTATTACGGTTGAAATCTTAGGTACTAATGATGCTCCAATCATTGGCGGTAAAACATCTCGAACCATTATTGAAGATGATCAAGCATCAGTTTCAGGTCAACTAACTGATGGCGATGTCGATCTGACTGATACACATACTTGGACTTTATTAACGGATCCTAAAGGGATATTTGGTTCAATGTCCCTTGATGCCAATGGCAAATGGACATATACCATTGATAATTCTTCACCATTAACCCAAGGGCTATTAGAAGGTCAGACGGTTAAAGAAAAATTCATTATTCAAGTTGAAGACCAATATGGAGCAATTGATACAGTTGAAGTTACCGTAAAAGTCAAAGGTACTAACGATGTGCCTGAATTATCAGGTGATCTTAGTGGAGTCGTCGAAGAGGATTCCGCAATCACCATGGTTAATGGTCAACTTGAGCCAGATGATAAAGATATAGGTGATACTTACACATGGACACTTGATTCTAAAACAGGTTCATACGGAACGTTAACATTAACTGCTGATGGTCGTTGGGTTTACAATTTAGATAATAACAAAGCATCAGTTCAGAGTTTATCTGAAGGTGAACGTGTTCAAGATACCTTTACAGTTACAGTAACAGATGGTTTTGGTGCTTCAACCTCAAAAGAAATTGTCATTGATATTGTTGGTGATAATGACCAGCCGTCAATTAGCGGTGCAACAACGGGGAGTACAATTGAAGGTACACCTGGAAAAGATGTTGCAACAGGTGAGTTAACTGCCGTTGATATTGATACATTAGATACGCATACATGGTCTGTTGTTACGCCTGATGGTGTATATGGCAGCTTAGTGGTTGACCCTAATACTGGTATGTGGACCTATCAACTTAATAACTCGCGCCCTGCAACTATTGGAATCTCTTCGGGACAAATTGTTCAAGATAAATTTGTTGTTCAAGTGGATGATGGTCAAGGCGGGACAAATCAAATTGAAGTGGTTATTGATATAGCTGGTACAAATAGTTCTCCAGGTATTATTGGTGATACAACGGGAGAGATAAAAGAAGATGCTGCTGTTAATGTGATTGATGGGGATTTAAATTCAGGTGATTTAGATACACAAGACACATTAACGTGGGAAATCGTTGGTAGCCCAGGTCAATACGGGCAGTTCACATTAGATCAAAATGGTCATTGGACATACACTCTAGATAATAGCAATAACACTGTTAATGGTCTAAAAGAAGGTGCAGAACTTGTTGATACGATAACGGTTAAAGTGACGGATTCATTTGGTGAGGTCTCAGAAAAAGAAGTAGAAATCACTATCGAAGGCACAAATGATGCACCAACTATGACTGGAGCTTTAAGCGGTACGGTAGTAGAAGATACAACAACGACGATAGAAGGTCAGTTGAAGAGTGGTGACCCAGATGTGGGTGATGTTCATGCATGGAATTTAGTTGACGGTGTCGGCCAATATGGTTCATTAACCATGAACTCAAATGGGCGCTGGACTTATACCCTAATGAACTCTTTAGCTGCGGTTCAAGCTCTTGGTCCATTGGATACTTTAACAGAAATCTTTATTGTTATCGTGACAGATTCTCAAGGTGAATCAGTACAAAAAGACATCACTATTACGATAGAAGGCACTAATGATCTTCCTGAAATTACCGGTGGAACGACAGGAGAATATATTGAAGATATCTCTCCTGATGTAGTTACAGGTCAATTGATAGCAACAGATGTTGATGCCGGAGATACGACAACATTTGAAATGAGAACTTATGTTGGTAACTATGGCACATTTTACCTAGAAGCTGATGGCTCATGGCGCTATGAAATCAATAAAGATTCAGCTGCGATACAATCGTTAAATGAAGGTGAAATGATCTCAGAGACCTTTACCGCGGTTGTTCATGATTCTAATGGTGGTTTTACTAACGAACAAATAGATTTCACTATTACAGGAACAAACGATAGACCTGTCGTCTCTGGAGATAATGCAGCGACGGTTATTGAAGATGCACAAGATTTCTTACCACCAGGTGAGACATTTAATGGTCAATTTACAAAAGTAACAGGCAATGTTGTTGCTGATGATATTGATCTAGGTGATGAAGTCGTTAGTTGGCAAGTTATTAACGGAAGTGGTGTTTATGGTATTTTCACTATTGATGAAAATGGCCAATGGACATACTTGTTAGACAATACTGACCCGGACACAAATGCACTTAACTTTGGTGATGTACGTACAGAAGTTTTCCAAATCACAGCAACAGATAAGCACGGTGGTATTTCAGAACCATTTGAGGTGACAATCACTGTTGAAGGTAATACCGACCCTGATGGTGGCGGCGGCGGTTCATATGATGAAGTGATTGACATCGATTCAATCGAAGAAGGTGTTGATGGTGATGGAGATGCAATTGGTGGTAGTAGTTCAGGTACGATAGATCTCCCTAGTGGTTGTGAAATTATTAGTGTTGATGGAACATCATCTATTGATGGTGGATTATTTGGTTCTCTTACTGTCGATAATGATGGTAACTGGGTTTACGATGTTGCCGATGATAAATCGTATGTAGATTCGTTATGTGAAGGTCAAGAAGTCACAGAACGATGGGCTGTTACAGTACAAACCGATTGTGGCACAGAAACGATTCTAGTTAACGTTACAATCACGGGCTCTAATGATGTTCCTGTGATAGTTGCCGATACACCTACGGGGGAATTAGGTGAAGTAGTTGAAGATGACATTCTTGAAGTATCTGGTCAGCTAGAAGTTGTTGATCCTGATTCGTGTGATACTCATACATGGTATTTGGTCGATGTAGATGGAAATAAGATCGGAACATTAGATCCAAGTGGAGAAAACATCGTTATTCAAGGTGTGTATGGTGAATTAACCTTAAATCAATCGTCAGGTGAATGGACGTATGTACTGGATAATGATAGTGAGATCGTACAGGCACTAACACCAGATCAAATCGAAAAAGAATACGTACGAGTTGTTGTTGAGGATGATAAAGGTGCGGTAAGTTCAGATTCAACGATAAATATTAATATTATTGGCGTGGCCGATGATGCTCCAGCTGTTGCTGTTATTGAAGAAATTGAATTCAAAGAAGACGGTTCCCCATTAACACAAACAGGCGTCTTGGATGATGTAGCAGGTTTAACACCAGAATTAACATGGAACTTAGTTACCGGTGATGGAACATACGGTCATTTAACGTTAGATAACAATGGTAATTGGACTTATGTTCTTGATAATGACTCCTTAGCTGTTCAACAGCTGAATGAAGGTGAATTAGTTACCGATACCTTCAGTGTTACCGTTGTTGATAAATTTGGTAAAACCGTCGTTGATGAAAATGGTGATCCTCTTGAAATGATTTTCAAAGTTGATGTCACAGGTACTAACGATGCACCAGAAATATCAGGACAATTGACGGGGACAATATCGAATACAGATTCTGATGGGCGTATTTCAGGAAACTTAAATGATGGTGATATAGATACAGGTGATACGCATACTTGGTCAGTTGCCGATAATCAAGGTGATTATGGTCGTTTAATGTTAGTTAATGGAAAATGGACATATACATTAGACACAAGCTTAGATGCAGTTAAATTACTTGGTGTTGGAGAAACGCTATCTGATACATTTGAAGTAACAGTAACAGATTCATATGGTGAAACATCAACAGAAACAATTACCGTAACTATTGATGGTTCAAATTTACCACCAGAAATAGCTCAAGATGATCAGATCATCATGGAGTTAAAAGAAGACGAAAAAATAACGGATTCTAATACGTTAGTTGTAACTGATCCTAATGGTGATGATGTTACTTTTGATGCCAAAACATTAACGGGCACATACGGTGTATTTACGGTTGATGAGAATGGTGTCTGGACATATGTACTTGATAATGATGCAGCACACATTCAAGGTTTACGTGAAGGTGAAGTGGTATCTGAGAGTTTCACTGTTTTCGCTGTAGATGAACATGGCGCGAAAACAGCTCAAGAAGTAACGATCAATATTACTGGTACTAATGATGTGCCTAAGATATCAGGAATGGATACTGCTTCGGTAGAGGAAGCGGATGGCAGTACAGCGTCAGGAAACTTTGTTACTTCCGATGTAGATGTTGGTGATAATGTGGTTGTCTCTCCTGGTACTCAAGGAAGCTATGGTTCCGTCAGCGTAGATAACAATACTGGCCGTTGGACTTATACGGTGGATGGAAATGATCCAGCGGTTAATAGCTTATCAAAAGGTGAAACGTTAACCGATACTGTCACCATTATTGCAACTGATGATGAAGGCGAAACATCTGAAATGACAATCACTATTACTATTAATGGTGAAAATGATGCTCCAGACCTTGTTGTAACTGTTCCAGCAGAAGTAACAGAAGATACCGCTCTTAATGCTGATGATAATCTTGAGGTAACAGGTAATTGGGATGATGGTGATCCTGATACAGCGGATACCCATATCTGGGAAGTACTAAGTGGCGATAGCTTGGGAACCTTAACTTTTGATCCTAATGGCGATTATAAATTAGTAATTGATAATTCAGCACTAGAAATACAGCAACTGGGTGTTGGTGAATCACTAGATCTAACCTATACCGTTAAAGTGACCGATGAACATGGCCTAAGTAGTACGCAAGACATTACTTTTACAGTCAATGGCACAAACGATGATCCTGAAGTGGTTAATACTAGTGTTCTCGCTGTTGATGTTGAAGAAGATGGTACTTTGACTCAATCTGGACAATTAGATATTACGGATATTGATATTTCAGATACCACGTTTGATTTCAGTGTCATTACATCACCAACAGATGCTTATGGTACTGTAACTGTTGATGCAAACGGGAAATGGACTTACGTATTAGATAACGATAAAGCACAAGATATCGGTGATGAAACCATTACAGAAACGTTTACGATTCAAATTGATGACGGAAATGGTGGGGTTATTACACAAGACGTTACCGTAAATATCACAGGTACAGATGATGATCCTATTATCGATACGACAATTCCGCAAGTAACCGAAGGTACGGTAGTCGAAGACGGAACACTGACAGCAACAGGTCAAGTTTCTTATGTGGATCCTGAAGGGGATGTAATTAATTATAATGTGATTAATCCGCCATCCTCGCCTTATGGGACCTTCACTGTGGGTGCCGATGGTACATGGACATATGAGTTAGATAATGCATTAGCGCAAGAAATTGGTGTTGCTGGTGCTCAAGAAACTTACACAATTGAAGTAACCGATCAAACCGGTGGAACAATACAGCAAGAGATCACTATTAATATTACAGGTGAAAATGACGATCCAACGATAGATGTATCGAGTGTCATTATTGGTAGTGTTGAAGAAGATGTTACAGCTAGCGCTAGTGGTCAACTAGATGTATCAGATGTTGATTTAACTGATAGTAGTTTCAGTTACACTGTTGTTTCAGGTCCGAATACCGCAGCCACACCTGGAGATGTTACTGGATTATATGGCGAGCTAACTATTGATGCTAATGGTGAGTGGACTTACCTTCTGGATAACGACAAAGCTCAAGCTTTAGGTGATACTGTTGAAACCGAAATTTTCACAATTGAAGTTTCAGATGGTAATGGTGGAACAGTAACCCAAGAAATTACGGTGAGTGTGACTGGGCATGATGATGATCCAATAATAGATACGACAATTACTCAGGTAACAGAGGGAACGGTAGTTGAAGACGGAACATTGACGACAACAGGTCAAGTTGCTTATGTGGATCCTGAAGGTGGGGTAATTGATTATAATGTGATTAATCCTCCGTCTTCACCTTATGGAACGTTCACTGTAGGTGCGGATGGTGTATGGACTTATGAGTTAGATAATACGTTAGCACAAGAGATTGGCGCTGCGGGTACTCAAGAAACTTATACCATTGAAATAACCGATCAAACAGGCGGAACAATACAGCAAGTTATCACTGTTAATATTACTGGTAATGATGATCAACCAATTGTTGATGTAGAGGTTGCTCAGGAAACGACAGGAACGGTTGTTGAAGATGGAGAGCTACATGCAGAAGGTACGATTACGTATCTAGATCCTGAAGGGACGTCAGTTGGCTATACTGTTTCAACAACATCGACACCTTTATATGGAATATTCATTGTTGATCCTGCAACAGGTAAATGGGAATACGATTTAGATAATACATTAGCACAAGCAATTGGTGCTGATGGGGCGCAAGAGTCTTTAGTTATTGATGTTACTGATGCGACAGGACAGGTAACACAGCAAGTCATTACTATTGATATTACAGGCGAGAATGATGCTCCAGTTATTACTGGAACTACTACAGCTGATGTCAAAGAGGGCGTTGTTGAGACAGTCACTGGTCAATTAAGTGCAACCGATGCAGAGAATGATCCGGTAGGATGGCAAATTGCTTCGTCATCTTCAACAACAGGTGTTTATGGTACGTTAAGCATCAATGCAGCAGGGTTATGGACATATGTTCTTACTGAAAACAGTACCTTGGCATTAGCAACTGATACAACAGATGTTTTCACTGTTGAAGCATCAGATGGAAAAGGTGGAGTTACTCAACAGGTCATCACTGTTGCTGTAGCTGTACCTAATGTGGTTCAAGGGGTTTCTGGCTCAGATATTTTAACTGGAACGACAAATGATGAATTGTTGTTTGGTAATCCACTAGATTTATCTGATGCGGGAACGGCTGATACATTCACATGGACAAATGCATCGATTGGTGGAGATTTAGCTCGCGATATCATTAAAGATTTTGATGTAAATAGTGACAGAATTGATTTAACTGACATCGCAAATATCACCACTGTTTGGGATTCGGCAACGCTTGCTTCTCAAATACAAATTTCAGAAGTTGATGGTAGTACTGAAATTTATATCAATGAAGCAGGAAGTACGGTTCAAACCATTGTTGTCGATGGTGTTACTCTAGATGAGTTAACTGGTGAATCAACAGCATCAATGACTGATGAAGAGAAATTAACGTCACTTACGAATTCAGGACATTTAGTTGTGTCTGAAAGTTTTGGTAATGAAGCGAATAATACATTATATGCTTCAGGCCAAAACGACATTCTAACCGGTGGTGGCGGTAATGATATCTTCTATTTTGCAGATGAAATTGCAGGCAGTTCAGCTTCACCAGCTCAAACATCCATTGCTGACTTTGCTGTTGATGGGGTTGCAGCTAATAATGAAGCAGATATTCTTGATTTAGCTGAGTTATTGCCTGATTCAATTCAAGCTAACTCAACCATGGATGATATGTTGCAACACATTAATGTGAATATTGATGATAGCAACTCGCAAACTGTATTATCTGTTACCGATGAGTTAGGAAATCAAACAGACATCACTCTAAAAGGCGTTGATAGTACAACACTAGGTATCAGTGACTTGGGTTCTATGAGTGACCAAGATATTCTAAGTACACTTTATAATGATTTTAATATGTTTAAAGTGGATTAATAACTTATAAAATAGTGAATAAAAAAGGCGAGAAGGGTAATTCTTCTCGCCTTTTTATTAATTTTTCATTTGATTATTGAGTAGCTTGGAGCCTAATGTGAGTATTATACAACTCGACAAGCAAAACCTTTAAGGTAGAAACCCTCAGGGTAAGCAGAATCTAAAGGGTGATCCGCTGCTTGTTCAAAGCGCTCAATAAACTGAACCGTACGATGAGCATCTAGTGCTGCATCAGCAACGATTTTTTGGAATAAACCCGCATCCATTAAACCAGAACAAGAGTAAGTTAATAGCGTACCGCCTGGGTTTAGGATTTGCATTGCTAACATGTTAATGTCTTTATAACCACGACATGCACCTGTCAGCTGATTTTTAGATTCAGCAAATTTAGGTGGGTCCATAATAACAACATCAAATTTAGTGCCATTATCACGGTATTCACGCAATAACTTAAATACGTCAGCATTTAAAAATTCAGCTTTAGATAAATCAAACTTGTTGATTTCAGCATTGTATTTCGCTGTGTCTAAAGCAAGTTGAGATACATCCGCATTAATTACGTGTTTTGCGCCGCCTTTTAGAGCGTATAAACCAAAACCACCAGTATAAGAGAAACAGTTTAGAACGGATTTATCTTTTACATATTTACAAGCGCGTTCACGGCTATCACGTTGATCAAGATAGAAACCTGTTTTATGGCCATTGACGATATCAACGCTAATTTTTACGCCATTTTCTTCAATAACCACTGATTCTGGTGGCTCTTCACCATGTAGAACGCCAGTACGTTGTTTTAGACCTTCTTTTTTACGAACTGACACATCTGAGCGCTCGTAAATATTGCAGTCTGGATAGCATTCAACTAATGCTTCAACTAATAGATCTTTTGTTGCTTCTGCGCCAGCACTGAGCAATTGGCACACAAAGTAATCTTGGTAACGGTCAATTGTGATGCCCGGTAAACCATCCGATTCTGCAGCAATTAAACGATAACCTGTTAAACCATCACGCTCAGCTAATACATCACGTAATGCTTGCGCTTGATTTAACTTACGAACAAAGAAATCTTTATCAATCGCTTCGTTTTTATCAAAAGTCCAAACGCGAGCACGGATCTGAGACTGTGGAGAAAAAGCACCACGAGCAAGCCATTCGCCGTTGTTTGCATAAATCTCAACTGTTTCACCTAGCTCTGCTTTACCATCGATACGGTCAATACCGCGAGAGAAGATCCAAGGGTGACGACGACGCAATGCTTTATCACGTCCTTTTGCTAAATAGATTGAAACAGTCATATAGATGCTCGATTACGAAAAATGAGGGCTTATTCTCGGTGAACTGCCTTATAAAAGCAATCCATAATAGTAATTTAAGTGAATGCTTAACCTGTGAAGATGACCAGTATAAAAAAAGGGAAGCGTACTGAGACGCTTCCCTTTGCAGATTCATCATCAATTATGTTTATTTAACAGTAAACACATCAAGTTGATTACGTTGCTTTTCAGCTAATTCAGATAAGAAGTTCGAAGATTTACTCGACTCTTCAATGCCTGTAACATTTTGATTGATAATATCTTTAATACCAACAACAGTTCCGGTAATTTCTTCGACTGCATTTGATTGTTGTAATGCTGCCGAGGCCATTTCAGTCGAGTTACTGTAAATGGCTTGAATTGCCGTATTAATATCCGTCAAATGCTCATACGATTGAATCGAAGTTTCACGAGTAACGGTAATGGTATCCAAACACAAATCTACTTTTTCAGTGGCATCCAGTGAGTGTGCTTGTAGCTCAGAAATAATTTTCTGAATATGCACTGTCGATTCTTGAGTTTTCCCTGCAAGATTTCGTACTTCATCAGCAACAACCGCAAAACCACGGCCCATTTCCCCTGCGCGAGCCGCTTCAATGGCAGCATTCAATGCCAATAAATTGGTTTGTTCAGAAATGTTATTAATTACGGTTGCCACTTCTTCAATGCTAACACAGTGATTACGCAAGTTTTCAACTACAGAAGCCGTTTCCGTTAATTGGGTGGTTAAATCGTCTGCACGGCTCTTATTTTGCTCAGCAATATTTTGGCCCAACTGGCATAGTGATGCCGCCTCTGTCGCTTGAACTTCCGTATTTTTCGCAGAGCTGGCTACTAAGTTAGAAGAGGCCGATAACTCGGTAACAGCGGCAGCAATTTGCTCAATTTGTGCACTTTGTTCTTCTGCGTTGCTTGAACTTTGTGTCATGACACACGCTAATTCTGTTGATGATGAAGCGACATCATTACTTTGTTCTCTTACCGCGTTGACCATTTTTGCCATATTATCAATAGAAGAATCTAAGTTCATGGCCAACACCGCCAATTCATTGGTACCAGATAAATTGGTTGGCGTCGCTAAATTCTGTTGTGCCATTGCTGAAATAGTGGTGGCAATACGGCTAAGGATCGCATTAATACTGCGAGCTAATACGAAGGCAATGATGGCAGAAAGTAATGCAGCAGCGAGCCATGACCAAACCTGAGTATTTTTTACATTTTGACTTGCTTCTAGCGATTGTTGGCTTAGTTTTCGAGTTTCTTCGACTTGTCGTAAGCCAGTCGCCGCAATGATGTTTGTTGCAGTGCCTACAAGGCCACCACGAAGTTTTGATTGGTGTTTAGTTTGCGTGATGGTTTCAACAGCCAGATGGTAGAACTGTTCATACTTGCTAAAAGTGTGTGTTTTAAATTGATTAACAGCAGCAATATGATTGTATGCATTAAAGAAGGAATTGATATCTTTAAGGTATTGTTCTGCATTAGTTTTTTCAGAAAGATCTCTGTTGATTGTGATGCGGTTTAGGGTTTCATAGAAGCTTTCAATATTGCTAGCAAACAGTGAACTTTGTTTTTCCCATTCAGGATCAGAATTGGAAAACTCACGCTCTGTTGACGCAACTAGACTGATTAAAGGTTGCCAAAAAACAGGGGTATCAATATACGCGTTATCAAGAGTGATGAGTAAATCAATTGATATATTCAAACTGTTTTCATAATCTGATAACAAGGTTTGAAGTTGGGTTAAATCCGCTCGTCCTGCGTCAGATAGCATTGGAGAAGTAAAAATAGCAGAGTTAATATGCTCTTTTGCAGTAACAAATGCGGCATTCAGTTTTTTTTGATAGTTAAGCATCTCTTGACCAGTTTCGGCCATGGTATCACGGTTAAGTACACGGATCTCTTGCCAATAAAAACGTAATTGGTCAATTTCAGCGCTCAATGTGGCGCGCTGTCCAGTTTGTATAATGTTGTTTTCTACTACTATATTTCGAGCATTAATAAGAAAGGCAACAATGGCAAAAAGAACCAGTGATACGATAACAGGAATAGACAATAAGGTAAGTAATGGTTTATTGAGTGAGGTTTTCACTAGCAATGATTGATTCACTTTTTTTCTCCTGACAACATGCGTATGTTTATTTTTTCATGTCATCAAAAATATTGTTTATATGGCCATCAAATTTGTCTTGATAGCAAGTATTTCACTCTGAAATAACTTGGCTGAGAATTTATAGTAAATGCAATTTCCTAAATGTGAAGTCGGTCTCGCTTTTTATCTGGTGAGGCTCTAGATTTGTAACCAAATGCATATTTTCGTCAAAAAAAAATTGACGCTGGTGTGGTTGTGTTGGTCTATTTTTATGAGGTTTTATATTTTCTGTCAGAGAGGGAATTTACTTTTTTATTATATAACAATGAGTTGTTTTATTTTTTTTTGCTCGAAAAGGTTGGTGATGTAGATGGGGAATATCAATCACCAACGCGATACGATTAAGATCGGAGGACTAGGCTTTAAGGCCGTTTAATAATAATTCTAAATCTTGGCCTTTTACTCTTAGTTGTTCGATATTTGATTCAGAATCTTTGATCATCTGATGAACTTGATTTGACTGAGTACGAACATCTTCAACGGTTGAAGCGATACTTGCTGCTACTTCACCTTGTTGAGTGGCTGCAGTGGCAATTTCATTATTACTTTGAGCGATCGTATTGTTGCGCTCAGCAATGTTTGAAATATCACTGTGAACCTTATGCATTAATTCTTGACCAGTTTCAGCATTGGTAACCGTGTTCGAGGTTAATGTTAATAATGACTTACTGTTATTTTGCAATGCTTCAATCATGGTCTGAATCTCAACCGTTGCTTGTTGAGTTCGGCTTGCTAATGTGCGAACTTCGTCGGCAACCACTGCAAATCCACGACCTTGCTCACCAGCTCGTGCTGCTTCAATTGCTGCATTTAGTGCTAATAAATTGGTTTGTTCCGAAATGGCATTGATAGTAGTGACCACTTCATCAATTTTTGCAGCATCCGTATCTAACTCTTGTACCGCATTTGCCGCTTGGTTAATTTCTTGTGCTAAAGCTTGAATAGAGCTAACAGCAGAATCTACTTGCGATTGTCCTAGGCGTGCAGACTCCATCGCGTCTGTTGATTGAGAGGAGGCTTCATGTGTATAGCTTGCAACTTCTTGAATAGATGTCGCCATCTCTTCTGCTGCGCTAGATAAAAGATCGAGTTGAGCTAACTGTTTATCGGAAGCATCTGAGCTTTTATAACTGTTTTGGCTTAATTCTGAACTCATTTGTTGAATTAATGCGACCGATTCTTGAATGGCCAGCACCAGTTTTTGTTCACGGTCTGCCAACTTATCGATGGTAAGTGCAATGGTGCTAAATTCGTCTCTTACTGGGAAGAAGTTTAGACGTTGCGTAAGATCACCAGATTCAAGTGTTTCTAACGCTTTATTCATCGTGAACATCGCACCACCGATGAATGTCATAATGTAATAAACACCAATCGCCATTACCAATAAAATGCCTATGATTAATGATAATTGTAGGCTTGATAATGTAGACCATAGGGTTACATCAGAATTTGCATTTATGCTGTAGTTTCCAGAAGCAACATAAGCGGTATGCTCACCAGTACCAACAGTAAATTCCGCTGATTGAGAAAGTAGGGTAATTGCATCTTGGCGAGATACATTTTGTTGATCTAACATAGAAGCAACAAACTGGACTTCATGCTCCAATGTTTCAGACATCATATTGTCAGCAGCTGAGTCCATGATAAACATCAGGCTGAAAAGTGCCAAAGCAGGAAGCAAGAAGAGTAAATAAAATTTTTCTTGGATCTTGAAGTGAATAAGATATTTGTCAATCCAACGAAATGCCGTTTCTTTCATAATAAATCCGTATATATGATGAGGAGCGAAGGATAATATCTCATGATTAAGAAATTTTTATTATAATCGACACTTATAGGTGAAGCATGTCACAAAAATCGTATCTATTTAATGTAAAGGGAAAAGTACAGCGTGTAGGTTTTCGCTTTCATACGGCACATACTGCGTTAAAGCTTGGCCTAACTGGCTATGCACGTAATCAAGAAGATGGTTCTGTCGAAGTGTTAGTATGTGGCAGTGAAGATAAAATTAATCAATTTCTTGAATGGTTACAGGTTGGGCCGCAATTAGCGAGAGTAGATTCAATTGAAAAAGAAGAGACACAATGGCAAGAATTAACCGATTTTAAAATGTATTAATTCTTGCCAAAGTTAAGCAATAAGAAGCGATGTTATAGGCATTTTGCCGGTTTCGGTAAACCCGCTAATTTTGTCGCTTGTTTTGCTGGTCCTAATTTAAATAATTGAAATAGGTATTTGCTGTTACCTTTTTCAGGGCCATGCTCTTTTTCCATTGCTTTTACAAGCATGCGAACTGCTGGAGATGTTTTAAATTCATCGTAAAAGTTACGAACGAAACGTACTACTTCCCAGTGTGCTTCGGTCAGTTCAATATTCTCTTCTTTTGCTAGAAGTGGAACTAACTCTTCACACCAATCCGTGTGATTTTTTAAATACCCTTGAGCGTCACGCTCGATTTGCTTACCGTTAAATTCCATACAACTGTCTTAATGGTTGGGATTAATCTATTCAGTTTAGCAAATAGGTATCAGTTCGAGCAATCGAGAATTATTACATTTAAGTAAAACAGATTTTTGTCTACTAAGGCTCGATAGAGACAAGAATGTGATAGAATTGCTTTAGTTATTAGAATAAATAAAAGATTCAGTAGGAAATATTTTGAGTCAATCAAATCAAAATTCAGCATCAACACTTAGAAAAGCATTAAGTGAATGTATGATGCGTGATCGTTTTCGCCTAAGTAAACGCATTCAAGGCGCATCGCGAATCAAAAAAGAAGAGTCAAGACACGCCGTGTTTGATGAAATTGCATTAGATATCGCACAATCAATGCAAACGGCGAATAATCGTGAAACTGATCGTCCAACGATTTCTTACCCAGAACAACTTCCTGTTAGCCAGAAAAAAGATGAAATTGCAGAAGCAATCAAAAATAACCAAGTGGTTATCGTTGCTGGTGAAACGGGTTCAGGTAAAACCACTCAGTTACCTAAAATCTGTTTAGAACTAGGTCGTGGTAAGTTTGGTCATATTGGTCATACACAACCTCGTCGTTTAGCGGCTCGTTCAGTAGCAGACCGTATTGCAGAAGAGATGGAAACAGAGCTAGGTAGCCATGTTGGTTATAAAGTTCGTTTTAATGATCAAGTTTCTGATCGTACACAAGTTAAATTAATGACGGATGGTATCTTACTGGCTGAGATCCAAAACGATCGCTATTTAAATCAATACGACACATTAATTATCGATGAAGCGCATGAACGCAGCTTAAACATCGATTTTATTATGGGTTATTTACGTGAGTTATTACCAAAGCGTCCTGATTTAAAAGTCATTATCACGTCAGCAACTATCGATCCTGAGCGTTTCTCAAAACACTTCAATAATGCACCAATGATTGAAGTATCTGGTCGTACTTATCCGGTTGAAACTCGTTATCGCCCAATTGTTGAAGATGGTGATGATACCGATCGTGACCAATTAGAAGGTATCTTTGATGCAGTAGATGAACTGTGTGAAGAAGGGCTGGGTGACATTCTGATCTTTATGACGGGTGAGCGAGAAATTCGTGATATCGCAGAAGCATTAGAAAAACGTAACCTACGTGATACGGAAATTGTACCGTTATATGCGCGTTTATCTGCACAAGAGCAGAATCGTGTCTTCCAACCACACGCTGGTCGTCGAATTGTATTAGCCACTAACGTAGCAGAAACATCACTTACTGTTCCGGGGATCAAATACGTTATCGACCCTGGTACTGCACGTATTAGTCGTTATAGCTATCGCACCAAAGTACAACGCTTACCAATTGAAGCGATTTCACAAGCCAGTGCAAATCAGCGTAAAGGTCGTTGTGGCCGTGTATCTGAAGGTATCTGTATTCGTCTTTACTCTGAAGAAGATTTTATTTCTCGTCCAGAGTTTACCGACCCTGAGATCTTACGTACTAACCTAGCGTCTGTAATTTTGCAGATGACAGCGTTAGGGTTGGGGGATATTCAAGCCTTCCCATTTGTAGAAGCCCCTGATAATCGCAATATTCAAGATGGTATTAAGCTACTTGAAGAGTTAGGTGCGATTAATTCAAATGCGAAAGATCCGAAGAAAAGCTTAACTAAAGTCGGTCGTGAATTAGCCCGTCTTCCGATTGATCCACGTTTAGCGAGAATGGTACTTGAAGCACCGAAATACAATGCATTACAAGAAGTGATGATCATTGCAGCGGCACTATCAATTCAAGACCCACGAGAGCGTCCAAGCGATAAGAAACAACAATCTGATGATAAGCATAAACGCTTTAATCATGAAGATTCGGATTTCTTAACGTTTGTGAACGTGTGGGAACATGTAAAAGCAAAACAGAAAGAGCTTTCAAGTAATCAATTTAGAAAGCAATGTCGTAAAGACTTTTTGAACTATTTACGTGTACGTGAATGGCAAGATGTTCACTACCAATTAAGCCAAGTAATGAAAGAGCTTAATTACAAAGTGAATCAAGAAGCGGCAGGCTATCAAGGCGTTCATACTGCAATTTTAGCGGGTATGCTTTCTCATATTGGTCAAAAAGATCAAGAAAAGAATGAGTACCAAGGTGCACGTAATGCACGATTCCACATCTTCCCAGCTTCTGGTTTATTCAAGAAACAACCAAAATGGGTCATGGTTGCAGAGTTGGTTGAAACCTCAAAATTATGGGGACGAATTGTTGCGAAAATTCAGCCTGAATGGATTGAACCATTAGCAGGGCATTTGATTAAGCGCAGTTACAGTGAACCACATTGGTCGAAGAAATCAGCAGCAGTAATGGCTTATGAAAAAGTCACTATTTACGGTATTCCGATTGTACCTAAACGCCAAATTAACTACGGTGCGATTGATGCGCCTGTGTGTCGTGAAATTTTTATTCGTTCAGCACTAGTTGAAGGTGATTGGCATACTAAGCATCAGTTCTTTAAACAAAACCGTAAGTTATTACAAGAAGTTGAAGAACTTGAGCATAAGTCTCGTCGTCGCGATATTCTTGTTGATGATGATCAACTCGCTGAATTCTACGATCAACGAGTTGGCGTAGATGTAGTATCTGGCCGTCATTTTGATACGTGGTGGAAGAAAGCGCAAAAAGAGACGCCAGAGTTATTAAACTTTGAAAAAGAAATGCTGTTCCGTGGTGATGCAAGCCATGTAACGGATTTAGATTATCCAAACTTCTGGCATCAAGGAAACTTAAAACTAAAATTAAGTTACCAATTTGAGCCGGGGCAAGACAGCGATGGTGTAACGATACATGTACCACTACCAATTTTAAACCAAGTTGAACCTCATGGCTTTGATTGGCAGATTCCAGGTTTACGTCACGAATTAGTGATGGCGTTGATTAAGTCGTTACCTAAAACCGTTCGTAAGAATTTCGTACCAGCACCTAATTATGCTGATGCATTTTTATCTCGAGCTGTACCGTTCGAAGCGCCGTTATTAGACAGTTTAGAAAAAGAACTTCGTCGAATGACAGGGTTTGAAGTGTTCCGTGAAGATTGGAAACTAGAACAGATCCCAGATCACTTAAAAGTGACATATCGTGTTGTTGACCATCGTAATCGCAAGCTAAAAGAAAGCCGTGATTTGTATGAGTTAAAAGAAGGCTTAAAAGATAAAGTTCAAGAAACATTATCACAAGTTGCGGATGATGATATTGAGCAAAAAGGCCTTAAAACATGGAGCTTTGGTGAGTTACCAACGTTGTATAAACAGAAGCGTGGTGGATTTGAAGTTAAAGCATATCCAGCGATTGTTGATGGTAAAGACAGTGTAGAAATTAAACTGTTTGAAACAGAAGAAGAGCAGCACAATGCAATGAAGGCAGGCCAACGTCGTCTAATTCTTCTTAATGTGCCATCACCAATTAAGTATTTACATGACAATCTTCCTAATAAATCGAAATTAGGATTGTACTTTAATCAGTATGGTCGTGTGATGGACTTGATTGATGATTGCATTGCTTGTGGTATCGATAAGTTAATTGATGAGCAGGGTGGTCTTGTTTGGCAACCTGAAGCCTTTGAAAAAATGAAAGAACATATCCGAGCAGAGCTTGGGGATACGGTTGTTGAGATCGCAAAACAAGTTGAAACGATTTTAACTACCGCTTTCCAAATTCAGAAAAAGTTAAAAGGGCGTGTTGATTTAAGCATGGCGTTTGCGCTTTCGGATATTAAAGCTCAGATAGAGAATCTTATCTTTAAAGGATTTGCAACGGAGTGCGGTTGGAAGCGTCTTCAAGATATCCACCGTTACATGAAAGCGATTGAGCGTCGAATGGAAAAACTGCCGATCGATCCAAATCGTGACCGTATGCATTTGCTTAAAGTTGAAGGGATCACCAGTGATTATAAAGAATTACTGAATAAGATACCGAAAGGACAACCAATCCCTGACAAAGTAAAAGAGATCCGTTGGATGATTGAAGAGTTAAGAGTGAGCTATTTTGCTCAACAATTGGGGACACCATATCCAGTTTCTGATAAACGAGTCAAAAATGCCATTGCCGATTGTTAATGTATCACCTAAACTAGAATTAATTTCGGCATGTTAATTGCTTCAATAACCATAATATTAAAAAGAGCGTCAAAGGTTGCCGCTCCCTTTTGTAAAAATAGGATTTAAGATGAAAAAGACACTTTTAGCGTTAGCTTTAGCAAGCGTATCAGCAACAGCAGCGGCAGATTCACTAGTTTACGGTGGCGTACAAGTTGGTTCTGCTGATTACAGAAGCGAGAGCTCAACGGTATACGGTGCTCATATTGGTACAGGTCTGTTACCTTTCATTGGTTTAGAAATGGGTGCTTGGAACCTAGGTTCTTACGATTACGGTAGCCAAACAACAGACGTAACTTCTGTAAACTTTGCTGTTAAACCAAGTATCGACTTTGGTCCTCTACACGTTTACGGCAAAGCAGGTATGCACAGCTGGGAAGCGAAAGGTTTCCATAAAGATGACGGCGTAGATCCATTCTTCGGTTTAGGTGTTGAATACAACATCATCCCAATGTTCACAGTAGGTGCTGGTTACAACAACTTCACTGTTGGTGACGAAAACATCGATTTCGCATCTCTTAACCTAACGGTTCACTTCCTATAATTACGAATTCTTTCGTTTTCATTATATGAAAAGATAAAAAATGGCGACCAATGCGGTCGCCATTTTTATTTGGTCATCAGTAGAATAAGTACTAATCGATTAATCGATTAATCGACTAATTGATACTCTTCTTTTAATACTTTGATGATCTCTGCTTTTGGATTATCACTTAGCGTAATTGGTGCACCAGTAATTTTTGCTGCGATATCTAAATAGGTTTTAGATAGGTCCATCATCGCTTCCAAAGGAAGGGCATTTTCTTCCGCTAAAGCAAAGCGCTCTTTCATGCGGTTTTTATTTAATAAAATATCCGGTTCAGGGAAGTGATTTAATAGAAACTGACGGAAACCTTCTTTTGAGTTTTCGATAATATGACCTGAGCGATATGCTTTGGTATCCCAAATACGAGAAGAATCAGGCGTACCAACTTCATCCATATAGATCAGTTTTTCATTACCTTGCGCATCTTCTACATAGCCAAATTCAAATTTAGTATCGACAAAGATTTGATCAATTTTAGTTAAGGCCTTTGCGATTACAGCAAAACCTTCCTTCAATAATTTCTCGTAAGTAGCGATATCTTCGATACAAGAAAAGTTAAATTTATCGTAGTTATCCTCGATGTTTTTGCGAGTGATATTTACATCATCTACCTCAGGAACCCCATCAATGCCTTTTAAAATGCCTTTCGTTGATGGTGTTAAAAGTAGTTCAGCCAACTGCTCATCTTTTTCAAGACGTTCAGGTAAGGTAATACCACAAAACTCACGTTCGCCTTGAGTGTATGCACGCCACATAGAGCCAGTAATATATTGACGACAAATAGCTTCAATCATTACTGGTTTTGCTTTTTGAACAATCCATACAAACGGGTGTGGAATATCAAGAATATGACTATCAGCTAAACCGTTGTCTTTAAATAATTGAAACCAATGGTTAGAAATAGCATTTAGTGCAGCTCCTTTACCAGGAATACCTTTCAAATCGCCTTCACCACGCCAGATACAGTCGAATGCAGAAATACGGTCACTGATCACCATGATAGCTAGGGGAGCATCAGGAGCGACGTTGTATCCCTTTTCTTTAATAAGACGGCGACTGTCTTCTTCAGTTAACCAATACACTGAACGTACTTTACCGCTATGCACTGGTTTATCAGTACGAATAGGTAAATCGTCATTAACTGCAAGCACTTGATCGGAAAGACTCATTGTAGAATTCCTATATAAAGAAAGTTTAAAAACTGAGAGCATCATACCAGAACTATTTGGGACTACCACAAGAAAAGCAAACGATTGCTATTTTTTCTGTTAATTTTCTGAGTTGAGCTAGATAGGTGCAATCAGTTAAACTGAGCGACTAATTAAAATAAAGAGAAGAAAGACGTATGTCAGCTAAAAAAATGATCGCTACTGCCCTGTTAATTATATCTGGTAATGCGTGGGCGAGTATGTGCCCAGTGAATGTTGAAAATGATGTTCTTTTAACGCAAAACGGCGAAGTGAAAGTTGAAAAAGCACAAGATAAATTACGAATTGATCAAGATGGTCGAGTTTTTGTGAACGGTAAAGAGTTACAGTTAACTCAAAAGCAAAAAGAGGCGATAGAGCGTTATCAGCAACAAGTGTCGACTTATATTCCTGAAATTGTCGACTTTACTGATAAAGGCATTGCCGCAGCTAATGATTTTGTCAGTGAAATTGAAACCTCATTTGATGCAAAAGGATCATTTGAAGGCGTTAAGACTAAAATTGATGAATATGGCCACACAGCCAAGCAAAAGTTTTATCAAGGAAAAGACATGGTATTAGAGCATGACTTTTTCAAAGAAGTGGATACCACTTGGAAACAAGATTTTGAAGTGATGATGCAAAGTATGGATAAAGAACTTTTTGCGAGTGTATTTAACTCTTTGTCTTTAAAGATGCAAGAAGGGGAATTGAACTTTACTGAGTTACAGCAACAGTTTGCTGATGTGCAAGTTAAGATCAAAGAGAAAATGAAACAACACAGCACAGAAATGAAAGACGAAGCACAAAACTTATGTGATTCAGCAAAAGGCATTGCACAAGATGAACAACAGTTGCATCAGTTAATTCCTGAACTGCAACCATACCCAGTTTTCAGCATTTAATTACCGAATTCGTATTATTGAACTTAAAGAGAGCAAAAAATGTTAAATACTCATCAAACGATCATTTTTTCAAAAACAGTATGTCCTTTTTGTGTTAAAGCAAAAGCAATTTTGGACGATAAAGGCATTGAATATAAAGTATTAACCTTAGATGAAGATCTAACAAAAGAAGAAATGGTTGCTTTAATTCAAGAAAAAGAAAACATTGCAGTGAATACCGTTCCTCAAATCTACCTTGACCGTAAATATATCGGTGGACATGACGATTTAGTGGCGTTTTTTGAGCGTCAAGACACCGACATGGATTTAGGTGATTTTGAACTGTAGAATACAGTAAATTAACATAGTTAACCCAAATGCTTTGGGTTTAATGATAAATAAGAGTGATAAGTATGTGGAAATCTCTTCTAACATTAGTGGAAGATGACTCAGTTGTAGTATTACGTTTTCCTGATAAGTTTCAGCCGGATGAAGAACCGACATTAAAAAGCTTTAAAGATTGTTTAGAAGAGATTAATGCGTGTAATTTTTATTTTGATGAAAAAATCATTACAACGATTATACAAGATGTGAAAAACGGCATGATGACTCATCATCAGAACCGTACGGTTGCAGCTCGACGTGATGCAGAAGTTATCATTGCGATAGAAGAGCGTGACATGAAAGCGACGATGGCTGTCATCGGTGCGTATGGTGGTCGTGATCTTGTAAGTAGTGATGTGATTTCTGGCTTAACGAGCATGGAGATCACCCGTGGTATCAGTAAAAATGCACTCAAGAAAATCATGTTTTTGAGTCGTAATTTACCTGCTGGTGAGAAAGTGTCGCTTGTTATCGCTAAAGGTAAAGAACCGATTGATGGTACCAACGCAAGTTTTGTTCCCCTAGTTGAAGATTTTCGTGAGCAAGCATTAAAGCCTCAGGAAAAAGAAGGAGAAGAAGATAAAGTTGATATGCGTGATCTGGGTGAAACCATCACGGTTGTGGAAGGCGATGAACTGATTCGACGTATTCCACCAACAAAAGGTGTTGATGGTTTTACCGTTCGTGGCGAAGTGATTCCAGCAACCGCGGGAAAAAATACCAAACTGCGAGCAGGTAAAGGAGCGACGATATCTCCTGATGACCCTGATCTGGTTATTGCTGCGACATCTGGGATGCCTTGGATTAACAAAGATGGTGCAGATGTCGATAACGCACTTTGTTTGAATGCGGTTGATATTTCAACAGGCCACATTAAGTTTAAAGGTAGTGTGATTGTAAGTGGTGATATTGCACCAGATATGATTGTAAGAGCAACTGGCAGCGTAACTGTTGGTGGCTTTATTGAATCTGCTGATGTTCAAGCGCATGGCGATGTCATTGCTATGAAAGGCATCATTGGCCACCAAGTAGAAGCGGGTGAAGATTACACGTGTTTTGTAAAAGCAGGTGGAAAAATCACGGCTAAGTTTGTGCAATCAGCTGACTTACAAGCGTCGGGTGATATTGAGCTTGGCATTCATGCAATTCAGAGTTTCATCAAGAGTAAGAACTCAGTTACGGTAATGGATAAGACTGGCCGTAACGGCTCTATTGTTGGTGGTGAAGTTTACGCAGGTTCTAATATCACGACCGTAAACTTAGGTGCTACGGCAGGTACTGAAACATTAGTAAAAGCATTTACTCGTTTTGATAAGTACAAAGAGAACATCGTTGCTTTAAATGCCAAATACAAAGAAGCGCAAGAAAACACCATGAAAGTGGTTCGCGCAGAAATGGATTTAGCAAAAATTCCAAAAGCAGAGAGAACACCAGAGCAAATCGAACGTGTGCAAAACATGAAAGAAGAATCGAATCGTGAAATTGCCGCTTCAATGCACCGTTTCCAGTCTGCTGAAGAAGATCTAAGAAAACAACTAACTGAAAATGTTGTTAAGGTTACGGAACGAGTTTATCCAAAAGTGACGATTCAGTATTCAGATGAGCAAGTAACCACTAAACGTGAACACAGTCCATGTAAGATCTACTTTAATGAATATGAAATAAAGATAGATCCAATCGTTTCTAAAAATACGAGTTTAACGGATGATTAAGCGTCAGTTCGATTAGAATCAAATGATATAAAAACCGCTCATCGTAGCGGTTTTTTGTTGCTAAAATGTGCGAGTGTAAAATATGTGTTAGAGCAATGATAAGGTAAAGAGCTAAGAATTATTAAGTGTGATCAATGTCCAATTTTCTACTTGCGATAAGAACAATATTCGGGATACTAATAATTAGAAACAAAAAATAATGCTTTTCAATAGGATGTTGAAAGTAGATGTTGGAATATATCGAGGCAATTCATGAGCAATAAAATAGAGTTTGATTACAGCTCGTTTCTTGTAAATTCAAGTAAGCAAAAGTGGACGTTTTCGCAAGCGTTAAAGAGTATCATTCCGACATTCGGAACGGTATGGAATGCTTCTGTTCATGATGCAAGACCATTGTCAGAAAGACTCCAAGCTGAAGCGCTTCAAGTGCTTTCTTCTCATATTAATGACGAATCAAATATTATTCGTTTAATTCGCCTAGCGCGTATTGAAGGGATCACCGATCTAGAAATTAAACTGCCTTATACTTTGGATGAAGAGCAGATTAATTATATTCTCGAAAACACTTTCACAGACATTTCTCAATCAACTGATGATTTTGATTTACTCCATGTCCACCTAAATGAGAAAACACAGTAGTTGTTAATTTACAGCTATGCTCACCTATATTTAATGCAATACGGTTAATTTTCTGTTCAGGGTTAGCCATTGTGAATCGGAAAAATAAAAACAATTAGCATTAGAAATAATGGCACTGGCTGTGCCTAATTGTTTTGCTTTTTCGATCGTTTCACTTTCCGTTAAACGATGAGATTCTTTTAAACGTACGAATTTACTTAGTTCAATACCATGCTTTAGAAGCGATTCACTACTTGGCATTGCTGTATTTGCAGTAATGAAAATCCATTTATTTTGTTTAGACAAGCTTTTTAAAATTTGAATAAACTGGCTCTCACACTGTGCATTTACTTGGCTAGCAGCGCTAGAAATGCGTTGAGAGATAGAATAATTAAATGAGTTTGAGTAAGTAGTAAGAGCCATTGCTGTGTTCATAATAAAATACCTGTTCATCCATACAGTGTGTATTTATACAGTACTTTTAAATCGGTTAATGATCAAGCTATTTTTGCTTGTTTATTGAGATCTTAAACGCAATTAAAGCAGCTTTGATTTTAAGTTATTGAAAGAAAAGGACTGTTGATTTTTACCTTACGTAATGAATTTATATGGTGAGGTTTGGTATACTGGCGATAAGAACTTTTAATGGTTAAAAACTATGTACGACAAATCTTTATTAGACCCAATTTATTCTTTTCTGCAGTGTGAAACGCCTGACGAATGGATAGAAGAAGCAAAAAAGCCTGAAAACTTATCGGTTATTTTGCGTGACCACTTAATGTGTGAATTAAAAGCAGCACAGAGTGCAATGTATTTAATACGCAAATACGCTGTTGATGCTGAAGGAGCAAAGGCGTTATTGGATTGGTTTAAACCGTATGAAGAATTTGCCTATAAACACGTAGGGTCATTAGAGACGCTAAAGGGTAAAAGTAACATCTCTAAAAAGATCACTGCACGTGCTGATTCACCTTATAGCCAAGATCTGATTGATAAAATGGTGTTATTGATAAAAGAAGAGCTTCATCATTTTTATCAAGTATTAGAAATCATGGATCAGCGTGGTGTGCCTTATCAAAATATTAGAGCAGGGCGCTATGCAAAAGGATTATTTACGAGAGTGATTACCCATGAGCCGTGTACCTTAATTGATAAGCTGATCATTGGTGCTTTTATTGAGGCCCGTTCTTGTGAGCGTTTTGCTAAGTTAGCTCCGTTTTTAGATGATGATTTGGCTAAGTTCTACATTTCATTACTTCGATCTGAATCTCGTCATTACCAAGATTATTTAGCACTGGCACAGCAGGTTGCTGGTGGGAATGTGGATGAGCGTGTTGCATTCTTTGCTCAGGTTGAAGCGGATTTGATATTAACACCAGACAGTGATTTTAAATTCCACAGTGGTGTTCCAGCTTAAGTGATATTAAGACAGACATAAAAAAAGATCGCATAATGCGATCTTTTTTTTGGTAGGTATTGGTTACCATTTTTTCTTTGGCTGGAAAAGAACATCGATATCGTCGTCTTTATTCTTATCCAATTGATCTTGTAATTCTTGGTCTTGTTTCTTCTTAGTCTTATTATTTAATTCATCAAGCATTTCTTGTAAACGAGTGCGAGCCTTGTTTGAGTAGCCATCGTTTTTGCTTGAAAGAGCATCAATACCTTTCTTAAGTAATTGACGAGCTGTACCAGCTTGGCCACGCTGTGTTGCTTCTTTAGCACGTTTAACTACGTTTTCGATATTGATACGAACTTGAATAGACTCAAGGCGAGCGTTTTCAGCCACAAATACTTGTGTATTAACACGTCCTTTACGGTGTTCAGCACGAAGCGTATCACGAAGGCGTTTAACAAGTTTTAACATTACAATCGCTTGTTTATCGTTACTTGGCACTTTAAAGTTAGTGCTATCGCCACCTGTGTATTCTGTTTTTAATTGCTGAAGCTGCTGCTCCATATTTTCAATACGACCTGGGTATGAGCGATCATGTGGTTCAAGCTCTGAAATGGCTCTTAAAGCATCAAGAATACGTTGGTTTAAACAAACGAGTAATTCTTTACTGTATGGTAGGTGATGCGCATTACTGATTAATTCTTCGGTAGAATCAATGATAACCATATGCTTTGCAGATTCTTGTTTTTTGGCAGATTCAATCTTTGTTCTATATTGAACAATGATGTTGTAGCCAATAATCAATGTAAGCAGAATCCCAAAAAGACCAATAATTAGAGCAATATTCATATTTTTATCATACATCCAGTAGTAATATTTTCCAGTGTAACACCTTGTAAACTAAATGAATAGCAGGTGATTAACTCCAATAGCTATTTTAGCGTATAGGGGAGTTATATACGGGTTGTCATTAAGATATATCGACACCTGTTCACATTTCTTTAATGTATTTGTCTGTAATATGTTCGAAATATAATTAATAAACATAACACTTTGAAAATAGGTAGGAATAGGTATATAACTGTATCGTATAAGTAGAATTTAATGTAAAGGATTACAGGAAATCATAAAATGAAATTACAGCAATTAAAGTACATTGTTGAAGTTGTGAACCACAGTCTGAATGTATCATCGACTGCTGAGTCGCTATACACCTCACAACCAGGCATTAGTAAACAAGTCCGATTATTAGAAGATGAACTTGGTGTTCAGATCTTTGAGCGCAGTGGTAAACATTTAACAAGAGTAACCCCATCAGGTGAAGAGATCGTTAAAATCTCACGTGAAATTTTATCTCGAGTTGAGAGTATTAAATCGGTTGCTGGTGAGCATACGCACCCAGAAAAAGGAACTTTAAATATTACTACTACGCATACCCAAGCTCGTTATGCGTTACCGGATGTAATTAAAGGCTTTAAGAATCGATATCCAGCGGTTTCATTGCATATGCATCAAGGCACACCAAGCCAGATGTCCGATGCAATAGCCAAAGGTACGGCTGATTTTGCTATAGCAACGGAAGCTCTTCATTTATATCAAGATGCGATCATGCTTCCTTGTTATCATTGGAACCGTTCTATTGTGGTCACAAAAGATCATCCATTAGCACAACTACAGCAAGTGACGATTGAAGATCTTGCCGCTTTTGAATTAGTTACTTACGTATTTGGCTTTACGGGTCGTTCAGCCTTGGATAGTGCCTTTAATAAAGCGGGTCTAAAGCCGAAAATTGTCTTTACAGCAACCGATGCAGATGTCATTAAGACCTATGTTCGCTTAGGAATTGGTGTTGGTGTAATAGCAAGCATGGCAATGGATGAAGAGCGAGACTCTGATCTTGTAGCCATTGATGCAAGCCATATTTTCGATGCGAGTACCACAACCATTGGCTTTAAGCGTGGTTCATTCTTAAAAAGCTACATGTTTGATTTTATGGAACGCTTTGCACCGCATTTAACACGTCCAATTGTTGAGCAAGCAACGATGCTGAAAAATAATCATGAAATTGAAGAGATGTTTAAAGACATAAACCTTCCTGTCCGTTAAGATCGCCCTGATATTATTTTCAGGGGCATATAATGCATTCTCAGCAGTTTTTAAATATAGACCGTTTGTTATCGCAGACGGTCTTTTTTTGGCAATTTTCTGCTTTTCATAGTTCAGATTATCCATGGCGCACCACGCATGAAAATTTAAGCCATTGGCTTGATGGATTAACTCTGGCAGAGGTGCAGGAATTAAAGCGAGCCCCTGAAAAACTAACGCAAGCACTCTCAGTTTTTATTCCAGAAGTTAATGACCTTTATGCATTAAGTCAGCTTGAGCAACTGCAAGCGGATCCGCTAGTGATGCCAAAGGGATTGGATTCAGGAATTAACGGTCGTAAGTGGCAACAAATTACCAATCTAAGTGCGTTGGGTATTCAATACTCACAACCCAAAGGTCAATGGCTAGAGTGGTGTGGTGGTAAAGGATATTTAGGTCGAGTCCTTAATGTGGTATCGGGTAAACCAGTCACCACATTAGAGTGGCAAGATGCTTTATGCCATAGCGGTCAAGAATACGCTGATAAACACCAATTAAACATGACGTTTATTCAAGGCGATGCGTTGGCAACAAGTGCATCTGAACTGATTAAAGCTAACCAACATGCAATCGCCTTGCATGCGTGTGGTGATCTTCATGTAAGTTTAATTCAAAAGGGCATCGATAAGTCGATAGATGCCGTTACTTTATCTCCTTGCTGTTTTCATTTAACTCAGTCATCGGTTTATGAAGGACTGTCTGCATTATCAAAACAAGCGCAGATCCGTTTATCTAAAGATGATTTGCGATTGCCACTGCAAGAGACAGTAACCGCTGGGAAACGCACACAACATCATCGAGAGCAGGAAATGCAATATCGATTAGGGTTTAATGCCTTGCAGCAGTGTGTTACTGGCAATGATCATTATGTCCCTGTACCAAGCATTAAAAAATCATTATTAAGTGATGGCTTTGACGCTTTTTGTCGATGGGCTAGTGAGCATAAAAAGCTGCAATTACCAGATGATGTTGATTTCTCTCACTGGTTAAACAAAGGAAAAGAAGCCTTTGTAGTGATGGAAAAGTGCGATTTAGTGCAGCAAGTATTTAAACGTCCATTGGAAGTGTGGTTATGTTTGGATCGTGTCTTATTATTAGAAGAGGCAGGCTATAACGTTCGTATCGGGGAGTTTTGTTTAAAAGAAGATACCCCAAGGAACATTGTCATTCAGGCTAAGAAAGTGTGAAACTGGCAAAAAAAAGGCGCTAATTAAAGCGCCTTTTCTATATCTTACAATTACTTCTGATTCTTAAAGAACCGCAGCAATACCTTTACATAGAGGAAGCATGTTGTCTTTTGTCATACCTGCAACACTGATACGGCCAGAACCAACGATGTAAATTGCGAATTCTTCTTTCAGGCGGTTTACTTGCTCTTTAGAAAGACCAGAGAAAGAGAACATACCGTTTTGACGTTCAATAAAGCTAAAGTCAGCATCCACACCTTGCTCTTTTAGTGTTGTAACGAACAAAGTACGCATCTCTTGAATACGGTCACGCATCTCAGCGACTTCTTGTTCCCATTCTGCACGTAGCGCATCGTCATTAAGAATATGCGTAACAACAGCAGCACCGTGAGCTGGTGGGTTAGAGTAGATAGAACGGATGATAGCTTTAACTTGAGAGAATGCATCCGCAGCAACCGTTGCGTCTTTAGCAACAAGAGTAAATGCACCAACACGCTCGTTATACAAACCAAAGTTCTTAGAGAATGAACTTGCTACAAGTAGCTCTGGGCAGTATTGAGCAAAAGTACGTAAACCAGCCGCATCTTCTTCAACACCTTTTGCAAAACCTTGGTATGCAAAGTCAAATAATGGCAGTAGACCTTTATTTGCACACAGCTTAGCTAGCTCTTCCCACTCATCAGCAGTTGGATCGATACCAGTAGGGTTATGACAACAACCGTGTAGAAGAACCACATCACCAGCTTCCGCTTGTTGTAAATCCGTTAGCATTGCAGCGAAGTCTTTAGATTTTGTTTCTGCGTTGTAGTAAGTGTATTGCGCTGTTTCAATACCAGCAGCAGTAAATACACCAATGTGGTTTGCCCATGTAGGGTTGCTGATCCAAATTTTCACATCGCCAAGTTGACGTTTGATGAATTCACCAGCTACACGTAGCGCACCAGTACCACCTGGAGCTTGAGCTGTTTGTGCACGTTTTTCAGTGATTACTTGTGCATCTGCGCCAAACAGTAGCTTTTGTACTGCAAGGCCGTATTCTGCGGTACCTTGAATGGTTAGGTATGACTTTGTTTTTTCTGTATCAAGCAATACTGCTTCTGCTTTTTTAACTGTGGTTAAAACTGGAGTTTGACCCGCTTCGTTTTTGTAAATACCAACACCAAGGTTGATTTTTTCAGCACGAGGGTCATTTTTAAATTCATCTGTTAAGCCAAGAATAGGGTCAGCAGGAGCGGCAGCGATTTTTTCAAACATAGTCATCATCCATGGTGTAAGTAAAATAAAAGAGTTAGCTTATTTATACCTGTTAATCCTGTAAGTTTGCAACGGTTAGGTAACGAAAAAAGCAAATTAAATGGATTTAGCAGTAAAAAAAGAATAAGAAGGTTAAAAAGGTACAACAGAACGGTATTTGAAACCATTCTGTTATACATATTTGTAACTTAATAGATCACTTGAACTTTATTTGAAGCCGTTACTGCATCCTCAATAGCGGTTTCTAAATTATCACGACGTGTAATCGCAACACCTAAACGTCGACGTCCATCAATCTCTGGTTTACCGAATAATTTGATTTGAGTTTGAGGCTGTGAAAGTGCGTCTGTTAAGCCATCAAAACGAATATTAGTTGAAGTGCCTTGACCTAAAATTACTGACGATGCCGAAGGACCGTATTGCGTAATTTGATTAATTGGCATTCCAGTAAAGGCACGAACATGAAGGGCAAATTCAGACATCTCTTGAGAAATAAGTGTCACAAGACCTGTGTCGTGTGGGCGAGGGGAAACTTCATTGAAGTAAATTCTATCGCCTTTAATGAAAAGCTCTACACCAAATAAGCCATAACCACCAAGCGCGTTTACCACTTTCTCTGCCGCATTTTGTGCTTGTTTTAATGCAGCTTCAGTCATCACTTGTGGCTGCCATGATTCACGGTAGTCCCCATCTTCTTGACGATGACCAATTGGCGCACAGAAATGAACACCATCAACAGCACGAACGGTTAATAATGAAATCTCATAATCAAAATCCACAAACCCTTCAACAATGACTCGTCCAGCACCAGAGCGGCCACCATCTTGCGCATAATCCCAAGAAGTACGAATGTCTGCTTCTGTTTTGATAACACTCTGACCTTTACCAGAAGAGCTCATTACCGGTTTAATAACACAAGGCATACCGACAAATTTCACAGCTTCAACAAGTTCTTCATAGCTATCAACAAAGCGATAAGGAGACGTCGGCAGTTGTAATTCTTCAGCGGCTAAACGGCGAATACCTTCACGGTTCATGGTTAATTTTGTCGCGTTAGCCGTTGGAACAACATTAAGGCCTTGTTTCTCTAGTTCAACTAACTTATCCGTTGCAATCGCTTCGATCTCAGGAACTACAAAATCAGGTTGTTCTTTATTAATGACTTCTTCTAAGGCGTTGGCATCAAGCATATCAATCGCGTAACTGCGGTGAGCCACTTGCATTGCCGGAGCATTAAGGTAGCGATCAACCGCAATCACTTCAAAACCAAGACGCTGACATTCAATAGCCACTTCTTTACCTAGTTCACCAGAACCAAGTAATAATACTTTTGTTGCAGAAGAAGACAGAGCTGTACCAAACATATGAAATTCTCATGTAATAAAGAAAGATGGCGCTATCATACTAAAATTAATTAAATACGCAAACGTTTGCTATTTATTCCTTATAAATAGAATGGAATTAAAAATGTAAACTGGATCACGTAACTGATAGTTTTCTTGATAATGAGAATAAGTGAAATTGTATTCATTTATGTGACTGGTATGCTGCATTTTTGAAATTAAACAGTACGCTGAGTTATGGATGAGCAAACCATGTATGTCTCTCATGAAGTTGAGTCACAACAATGGGCGTTTTATGGCCTTTTAGAAAATAAAAAATTTGTCGTAAGTGATTGCATTGATATAAAAAATACGCCGAATGGCCAAGGTAATCCAACGTGGTTATTAGAGCAAAGAAAAGCGAGAGAGAACGCTCCTGCCGTTGATCTTATATTAAAAAAAGGAGCTATATTTGTCGGTAAAACTCAAATGGACGAATTTGGGTTTGGTCTACATGGACACAATCCACACTATGCACCAATACCAAATAAAAACAGCGAAGGACGCTTTATTGGCGGCTCATCGAGTGGTACTGTCGCAGCCGTGGTTAATGGTGATGCAGATATTGGTTTAGGCATTGATTTTGGTGGTGGGATTCGTGTTCCTGCTTTATATGCCGGTTTATATGGTTTTAAAGCATCAGCCAGTGCAGTAAACATGCAAGGTATCGATTGTATTGCAAAAGAAGATACTTCATTGGGGTGGGTGGCAAAAAATTTATCAGATATACGAAAAGTAGCAACCGTGCTTACGCCTATGTCTCCATTAGTGACAGTGGAACGTATTGTTGTGCTTGATAGTTTATTTACTGATATTCCAGAAGAAGCCAAAACAAAGTTAGAGACATTAATTGCTTCTTCACCTTATGAAATAGTACGTAGTAAATCGATCAGTAAAATTATCACCACTAAGGCAGCAGAGAGCTTCAAAGTGCTTTCAGCAACGCGAGGTTTGCGTAATTTAGAACTGTGGTATGAAAAGAACAAAGCGGCAGTAGGTAATGAAATAAGGATGCAGATGAAGTGGCTTGCGTCTTTAAAATATAAAGATGAAAGGATCGCTTTAGAACAAAGAGAGTTAGTGATTTCTGTTTTAGAATCCATTTTAGATGAAAAAACACTGTTACTTATGCCAACAACAGCCAATATTGCACCGCCCACAACGGCAACGGATGAGCAGTTATACAAATTGAATGCTCAAATTTTAAAATACACTTCGCTAGCAAGCTTGGCGGATTTACCTCAGTTGCATTTACCTTGGTTTACAGTAAATGATTCTCCTTGGGGGATTTCATTAGTTGGGCAAAAAGGAATGGATAGACAACTGATTGATGTGGCTATTCGTTGGAAAGGCAATCAATAGACATTAAAGATGTTAATCAAATAAAAAGGAGGTTAACAAAGCCTCCTTTTAAGTCATCTATAGAATAATTTCTACTTCTTATAAAGACGCGTACTCTAATGTTACATCCGGATTTAGTGCTTCTAATGTGCTTTGTGTAATCGCAAGGTGGCTAATTGCGCCTTTGTGATCTTCAACTAGCGCAGCTGATTTAACCGTTAAGATGTCTTCACGAGACATATTTGCATGAACCAGTGCCACTTGTAGTGGTGGTAAGCTTGGGTTAAATGCCGCATTTTCAGCATACATACCGTAATATACTCCGCCACTTTCCATCTCAAGCGCAATACCACTTAAGTTATGTGAGTAAGGTGCGTGGCTGCGGTTTGCCGCTTCTAATGCTTTACGTAATAGCGGAGAGTCAGTTTCTAACGCTAAGTTGTGTGAAAGAGGAGCAAGTAATCCGCCTTCAATGCCTAAATCTTTAGGACCAAAAGACTCAGGTAAGTATTCTTGCAGTGATTTTTCATTACGTTCAGGAAGTTGAACCATTAAAGAATCAGCGGTGGTTAGTTCATTCATAAATTGACGACAGTGACCACAAGGGCTGAAGTTAATTGTGATGTCAGAAATACCCGTTTCACCTTGGATCCACGCATGGCTAATTGCTGATTGTTCAGCGTGAATAGTTTGGCCAAGTTGAACATCGTTGTATTCCATGTTTGCGCCAAAATAAAGGTTACCAGTCAAACCACGAGCAATCGCACCGACATAAAAATTAGAAATAGGAGCAACAGAGAAAGCAGCAGCAAGAGGTAATAATGCTAAGCGTAATTCTTTATCGCTTAACTCGCTGTCAGCTTGCAGTGATTGAAATTGTTCCTTGCTAATAACACCTTTAAATTCAGCATTGATGATTGGTGTTAATGAAGTACGCAGGGCGTCAGGTAAGTTAGCTAGGGCTTCTTCTAAGCGTTGTTGTAGTCTTGTCATGAGTAGGGTGATCCTTTTAAGTTCTTATAGGATCATTTTAGTGACAATTGAGCTGGAAACATAGATCAAAATCACACTCATTGATGTAAAGTTACATAAATTACATCAATGAGAGAGAAGTCACACCATATTGGTGCTGTTTTGAGCGCGATTATTTCATCATTACCATGAAAGAGTAGATAATCGGTGCAACGAGAGAAGTGATGATCCCACAAATAACTAGGGCTAATGAACTGAATGCTGCATCTTGTGGATTCTCTTCAGCAGCTTGAGCTGTACCCAATGCGTGAGAGACATTACCCATTGTTAGACCACGAGCAAGTGAGCTCTTAATACCTAACATGTTATAAATTGGGTAAGCAAAAATTGCCCCCATCAAACCAGCCAGAAGTACTAAGATTGCTGCGATTGCCGCTTCGCCTTCAAGTTGACTTGAAATAGCCATAGCAATTGGTGTTGTCACTGATTTTGGTAAAATGCTCGCAACCAATTGCATATCGGCTCCCATCCAAACCGCAAGGAACGCACCAGAGATCATTGAGAACAATGAGCCCACGCTACATGCAAGCAAGATGATTTTCCAGTTGGCTCGAATATGAGGTAATTGCTCATACAAAGGATAAGCAAGTGCAACCACGGCAGGTTGTAACAAGTAACTTAGGAAAGCATTATCAGCATAATAGGTTTCGTAAGGTACATGCAGAACCATCAAGATAGGAATAATAATACACACACTCAGCAATAACGGGTTATTCACTGGGTGAGGGAAGCGTTTTGCAAACCAACGAGCAGAGTAAAAAACGATAAGCGTAAGAATGACCCACATTAGCTGTTACCTCTATCAATTTTGTCGATAAAGAGTGCTAAGCAAACCAAGACTAATAATGAACCACCCGCTGTACTCACAATAATTGGAATTGCATTGTTAAGTAGCAAATCAAAATGGGTCATTAAGCCTACCGAAATAGGAATAAACAAAATCAGCATATTGCGCATAAAAAATTGGCAACCTGTGGCTGTCCAATCTGGTTTGCAAATACCGATAACCATAGCGGTGAATAAAATAAGCATTCCAATAATGCTTCCCGGAACAGATATGTTCAACCAAGATTGAATGCCGTTACCAGCAAACAACGAGGCGAAGATCCAAGCGAAAGAATAAAGATATTTAATCATGATATTAATTGTTGTACGTAGTTATACACGGCTTTTAAAATAGCCACTTTTTTGTCATTACCTTCGGACTCAAGGTATAGACTTTCAAAACTCGCTTCATAATCTGGCAAGTGAGTTTGAAAATAGTCTTGAAGGTGAGCGTGCCATCTTAATTGCTCAGCTTCGTTTAATGTGTGCGGGAAGTTACGTGCACGGTATCGGAATAACAGTGGTTTGATACGTGGATCTGTCACGTTTGGTTCAAAGTCAATTAACTGTTCAGGCGTTGATTGACGAATAATATCAATGGTCGCTTTATCAGCATGAGAGAAGAAACCATCGTAAAGAAGCGTATCTACATTAGTTGATTTCTCGTAGTTTGGCTCAATGCTGTACAGCTCAATCAGTTTTTGTCTGATCTCAGGGTTTTCACGTATCACTTTAAGGTTACGTAAACACGCTTCGCGGTCAACATTCAAATTAGCGGCATTTTCAGCAGTCAATGTTTTTGCAGGCGCAAGAACAGGGCACTTATTCAAATGCACTAATTTAACAGGAACAGGAAGCTCATCAGGACCAAGCTCAGAACGTTTGGTGTACATACGCTGATGCAGTTCTTCAACATTCAACTCAAGAAAAACACTTGGATCTAAAGCCAAATCAATAGTAATAACGGCATTGTTATTGGTTGGATGCCAAGCCACAGGCACTATCCAACTGATGTTACCTCTATCTACACCAAACATGCCTGAAACATGCATAAGTGGTGTCATTTCAACTATGTCGATTAATGTCGCTGCTTTCTTCTTGTTACGCATAGAAAGCAAATAGTTAAACATTTTTGGCTGTGCTTGTTTTACTTTTTTAGCCAACTCAATGGTTGCGATAACATCGGCCATGGCATCGTGGGCATTGGTGTGTTCAATGCCATTAGCAACAGACAGGTTTTCCAGTTTAAAACTTGGTCTGCCTTCTTCATCTTTAGGCCAATTAATGCCTTCAGGGCGAAGTGCATAAACCGCACGCATTACATCTAATAGATCCCAACGAGAGTTGCCGTTTTGCCAGCTCCAACCGTAAGGTTCAAAGAAGTTACGATAGAGCGTGTAGCGAGAAACCTCATCATCAAAACGAATGTTGTTATAACCTAAAGAACATGTATTAGGCTGTGATAATTCATGATGAATTTTGGCAATAAATTCTGGCTCAGAAAGCCCTTTATTAACGGCTGTTTGTGGCGTAATACCCGTAATCAAACACGCTTCAGGTGAGGGGAGGTAATCAACCGGAGGACGGCAGTAAATAACTAAAGGCTCACCGATAATATTGAAATCTTCATCAGTGCGGACACCAGCAAATTGGCACGGTCGATCAAGAGAAGGGCTAGTTCCCCATGTTTCATAATCAAAGAAGAAGAAACTAGGTGCATTGTTTTGTGGCATAAGTGATGTCCAATGATAAGCAATACATTGATTATCAGAGATCTATCACACAATCGCAAGGCATTAGGGAGGGAAGGTGAAGAAAAATTAAAAGGGTATTTATTAAGTGGCGATCTTTGCTTAATAATCACCTCAGAGGCGAACCAATACATTCGTTATTTAAAGGTGACTTTAAAGCTTGAGTATTAGAGAGCAGGGCAGTTAAAGGTTTATAAGTGTTATACAGATAGATTGATAGTTTAATACTCTATTTTGAGTTGTCGTGATGCGTAACGCTTATTGAATGTGGGCAAAGTTTTTTCTAGATCTACCAACCCTTAATTATTAGCCAAAAATGGCTAAATCTAAGTTATTAGTTAAAAATGGCTAAATTTGCATTATTGGCTACAAATGATTGAATTTGTATTTTTAGCCAAAAACGGCTAAATTTAATTTATTAGCCAAAAATGGCTAAATCTACATTTTTATGTAAAGAGAGGAGTTTTAATGTGGAGCATATTTATAAGCCTATCGCAGTGATCAGCGGCGATATTGTCAATTCAACTAAGTTAACCTCTGAGCAATTTGAACAATTACTTAATCGAATCAAAGAGATCCAGAAATGGATTACTGAAGGGAATTCATCAAATGTACATAGTATTGAGCGTGGTGATGAGTTTCAGTCTGTAGTACATGATATTGAAAGCGCCCTGAGATACACCATTATTTATCGGCTTGGTATTAAGGCTCTTGGTAATGAGTTTGATAGCCGCATTAGTTTTGCTATTGCCTCTAATGCCGATTTACGCGAGTCGGTGTCTGAGTCAATGGGTGAAGCATTTGTTCTTTCTGGTCGAGGGTTAAAAACCTTGAAAAACGCTAGGTTACTTTTTAATTCTGACAGCTCCGAACTCGCAGAGTACTTTGACTTACTCTTTAAATATCTTGATAGACAACTCACCGAATTAACTTCGCGCCAATGTGAAGTGATTCTTCCTATGCTTCAAACTAATGAAGGTTTGCTGGTTGGTGAGCTAGCAGAAAAGCTTAATGTTGCGACCTCAACTATCAGTAAGTCACTTAAAGCTTCTGGTTGGCCATTAATTAGTGAGCTAAATCGAAAATTTATAAACAAAGTGGTGGGATTGAGGCATGTTTGATTTTTTTGGTATTCTAATACCGTTCTTGCTGATGCATATTATCTGCGATTTCTATCTACAACCAAAGCAATGGGTAGAATCAAAGAAAGAATCCACCTACCGCTCACCTGGGTTATATCTTCATTCTCTATTACACGGCATCGCATTATTAGTTCCTGTATTAATATTAGATATTGATTGGTCTTCAGCAGCTTGCTTGGTAGCTACCGTAGCTATAAGTCATTTTGCTATCGATCTGTGGAAGGTCACAGCACAGAATGGTGATAAATTTTCTTACTTTGTTATTGATCAGGTTTTGCATGTTTTTGTTCTAGCGATCATTGCTTTTTACATGGCAGATGGTCTAACTATTGATACCGTGATACAACATGAGAATTTCTCGAATGGCGTTATGGTGATTTTTGCTTACTTGATAATTCTCAAGCCGACTTCAATTGTTATTGGCAGTATTTTAAGAAAGTATCCAATATTAGGTGGAGAGAGTAATTCTAGTATTAGTGGTCTTGTCGCTGGTGGTGAGTTGATTGGTTATTTAGAACGAGTTTTAATATTGACCTTTACCCTCGTAGGGAGTTATTCAGCGGTGGGTTTTGTATTAGCAGCTAAGTCAATATTTAGATTTGGTGAATTGAATAAATTAAATGATCGAAGCATGACTGAATATGTATTGATTGGTTCAATGTTATCAGTGGTTATCACTACATTGCTCGGAACCTTAGTATCACTTGGTTTAGATGTTAAAATTAAGTGATTAGAAAGAGAGGGTGTAATCAATTTGTGGTAGAGCCAGCGACAATAAACACGTTAAGAAATAAACTGAGATTAATTCTTATAAAAGCTTGGCGAAATCCAAGCTTTTGTTGTTTTTTGGGAATTGATAATAAAAATTAGAAGTATATTTTGCCTAATTTATAAGCAAGTTATTGTAATTTAAGCCTTAGAAGGTGTTTTATCTTTAAAAATTGTGTCTTAAAAATGAAAATTAGAAATAAATTGAAATATTTAAGTGTCTAATTTGTTAACCATCACCTATATTTATTTTCAATGAAACTTGGTTCGTATAAAAAATTAATACTGAAATCAAGACATAACAACATAGGAATAATTATGAATAAATATATGGCAGAGTTTATCGGTACATTTTGGCTTGTACTGGGTGGTTGTGGTAGTGCAGTACTGGCGGCAGCGTTTCCTGATCTAGGTATCGGGTTTGTTGGTGTATCACTGGCGTTTGGTCTAACAGTATTAACCATGGCGTTTGCCATTGGTCACATTTCAGGTTGTCACTTAAACCCTGCAGTATCAGTTGGTTTATGGGTAGGTGGTCGTTTTGATGCTAAAGACTTAGCGCCATACATTGTATCTCAAGTTCTTGGTGGTATTGCAGCAGGTGGTATTTTATACCTAATCGCAAGCGGTCAAGCTGGCTTTGATCTAGCTGGTGGCTTTGCATCAAATGGTTTTGGTGAGCACTCTCCAGGTGGTTACACAATGACAGCTGCGTTAATTACAGAAGTAGTAATGACAGCGATGTTCTTAATTGTGATCATGGGTGCAACAGATAGCCGTGCTCCAGCAGGCTTTGCTCCAATTGCAATTGGCCTGTGTTTAACACTTATTCACCTTATCAGTATCCCTGTAACAAATACATCAGTTAACCCGGCTCGTAGTACAGCAGTAGCGGTTTATGTTGGTGATTGGGCAACATCACAACTTTGGTTGTTCTGGGTTGCTCCGATTGTAGGTGCGGTAATTGGTGCTCTTATCTATAAAGTAATGGCGAAAGAATCATAATAGCTGTTTCATTATAAACACATACAAAAATGCCGATGATTAACGTCATCGGCATTTTTATTTTTACTTCTGGTTCATCTTTTCCATTTCAGCTAAATCATACTGTCTGATATCGATTTTTGCGTAATCGTTGCAGTGTTCACAGGCGTAATATTTTGCACCGTCGCAGTATTGATGTTGCAGAACCATCGCTGGCTTTCTACACCAGTCACAATAACCTTCTAAATTAAACATAAGACTTCTTTCTCTTTATTCTATTAAGATTTATACGTTAAATTATTATTGTTACATTTTGATAACATATAAAAGTGGTGCGAAGTATACCGAACAAGAATGATATGTAAAGTCTAAGTCTCGTATTCCGTGTACGTTATCGTTTAATTGAATTATAAGCCTTATTAATTTCAGCAAGCATCACACCATCTGCACCGTGGTCAGGGTGATGGAGCTGAGCCAGTTTTCGGTATTGCTTTTTAATTTCGCTGCTCTCACTGGCAACAGTTACCCCTAATAATTGATGTGGCGTAAACTGTGAAAGTGGTTTCTTACCATCTAACTCAATGGTTAGTCTTTTAATTGTAGCTTCTTGAGCATCTGCACGGATCTTTAATTTGTCATTACTGTCTTGCAGCTGCTTCATTTTTTCATTTTGTAATGATTTAGCGAAACTGGTTTTAAGTGGATCGTCATTTTTAGTTCGCTTCATGGTTTGTTTAAGACGTAAAACTAAGAAGGCTAACACCACAATCATAATGGCGATTAACAAATAGCTGCCAATGGTAATTAAAGCCGTTGGTTTTTCCATCTGAGTGATGATGATGGTTTTTGGCTCTGGCTCGACAACTTTCGGTTCTTCAGGCTGTTGTGTTGATTTCAGCTGTTCTTCTTTTTGCTGCGCTTTAATTTCTTGAAGTACGCGCTCATAACCAAGCATTGCTTCGCCATGACCATTATGAGACGCAATTTGGTACCACAAAGACGCGTTATATAAATCAACAGAACCAGAAAGGCCGTATTCGTAAATCTCACCTAAATAGAATTGCGAAGGTGGGTGGTTTTGCGTCGCCGCACGAGTAAACCAATAAATGGCTTGTTTAATGTCCTGAGCAACCCCGTAACCATTTTTGTAAATTTGCCCAAGGTTAAATTGCGCAGAGGTAAGGTCTTGCATCGCTGCTTGTTTATACCACTGAATAGAATAATCGATATTCTTAGGACGGTTAGTACCTGATTCGTATTCCATTGCTAATTTTAATTGAGCACGAGCATCACCAGATTCCGCTTTATCTTCAAGAGAATCAGCATGAACGGCGAAACTAAAAAGTAGAACAACAGCAAGTAAAACAGAACGGATCATAAATATAAAATTATTAACAATAAAAAGGCGGCGACAGTGTAGCGAGAGGGGGATAGAAAAGTAAAGATAAAAGGAAAGATAAGAAGAGATGTAACGATGAATTTGCAGATTTACAAAAAAGCAGCCAATCTAAGCTGCTTCTTTGTTGCTTTCTTTTTATATTTATTGGTTTACGTATATGGTTTTTCCATCTTTAATGGTTTCTAAGATTGGAATGTCTTTTATCTTCATAGGGTCAATCTCAAGTAGATTTTCATTTAAAATCACCAAGTCGGCACGTTTCCCAACCTCAATAGAGCCTTTATTTTTCTCTTCAAAGTTTTGATATGCCGCATTAATGGTTATCGCTTCTAACGCTTGATATGGCGTGATTTTATGATGCTCACCTAAGGTTTGATTACTGCGTGTTACACGATTAACCGCACTCCACATATTGGTCATCATGTCAGGAAATAGTACGGGTGCATCCATGTGAATCGTAAACATCAACTCATTTGAATTTGCCCAACCCATAGGCGAGATATTGGATGCACGCCAAGGACCTAACACTGAATCACGATGCCAATCACCCCAGAAGAAGGTGTGAGCTGGGAAGAAAGAAGGGAGCATCTCATTTTTCTTCATGCGTTTTATCTGATCTAAGCGTGTAGTTTGAGCATGAACCACAACCGTTCGACGATCTTCCTTACCATATTTAGCATCTGCAAGTTCTACCGCATTTAATAGAATATCTGCCGACGCATCGCCGTTACTGTGGCTTAGGATCTGAGCATTCATTTGATAAGCAGTATCTAGCCATTGATTCATTTCCTCTTGGGTTAACACTGGGTAGCCGTGGTAATCATAAGCGTGGCTGTGTGGTGGCTCAAAATAGGGAGTAGAAAGGTAAGCGGTTTTACCTTGTGGTGAACCATCGCCAACCATTTTCACCCCTGCGAGTGTTAAACCATTAATGGATGATTTCATCGGCATGACTTTTACCGCTTCTTTTAAATCCACCCATTTTGCATAAGCAAGTAGGTCGATTTTTAATAAATCTTGCTCTGCCATGGTTTTCATCGCATTCAGTGCCGGAAGCGTTGCTAAGCCTTCTTGTGTGGTGGTAATACCATAGCCGGCGTATAAATCCTGAACCTTACCAAAACGGCGGATAGCATCTTCTTGCGTCATTTCAGGAAGGTTTCCTAAAATCGGATAAATCGCAGATTCTTCTAAAACGCCAGTGAGTTCGCCATTATTATCACGACGCAATACGCCACCATCTGGGTTATTGCTTTGTTTAGTGAATCCAATGAAATCTAGCCCTTTGCTGTTACAGGCAGCAAGGTGACCTGAAATATGCATGGCACAGAAAGGGTACTCTTTACTAAAAGAATCAAAAAACTGTTTAGTAGGGTGCTGTTTTTCTTTTAGCTCGGCATCGTCATAACCAAAAGCCACATGAAGGCTGTTGGTATCAAGATTTGGTTGATTAAAGTAGTTGGTCATTATCTGTTTAATGTCATCAAACGAGTTCACCTTTCCCATTGGTGCAGGGTAAAGGAACGGGCTTTCAATTAAAGGTAAATATTGAGCAAAGTGTCCGTGACTGTCGATAAATCCCGGCGCAAGGGTTTTGCCTTTTAAATCTCGGATTTGGGTATTAGCGCCTTTTTGCTTAAGGATCTCTTGGTTATTACCTACCGCCACAATAATGCCATCTTTTATCGCAACGGCTTCAGCGCGATCAGATTCACCCGTCACGGTAATAACGTCACCATTGGTAAAAATTAGGTCAGGAGAAGCTAATACAAAAGGTGAAACAAGAAAGCCTGCTAATAAACTTAATGGGAACGTCTTCATAATGTCCTCTCAAATTTTAAACTATGAACTGAGTAGGATTTTTTCATGGAATGCCAAAACAAAGAAATCGATTATGATAGGGTATACCTAACAAGTTGAGTGGGTATATAACATCGAAGGAGTGATGGAATGCATACATTAGAGCAAGTGAGCGCTTTTGTTGCCGTGTATGAACATGGCTCGTACAGTAGTGCGGCACGAGAGCTTAAAAAATCCCGAACGACAGTGCGTGAACACGTGATGACTTATGAAGATTTATTAGGGTATTCATTGTTTGTGATAGAAGGCAGAAAAGCCATTCCCACAGAGAAAGCCGAGCAGTTGTATCATCGTGCTAAGTTAGTTGAAAAACAAAATCGCTCTTTGTTTGTGCAAAGCCAAGCCTTGTACGATTCTAACGTTCATACCATTACGATTTACTATGATGTGATCACGCCACTCAGTTTAATTACACACATTGAAAAACGTGTGATGGATTATAACTCAGACATCATTATTAATTGGAAGCACCGAACTCGACAAGAAGCGATGGATAAACTCCAAGAAGGTGAGTGCGATATTGCCATTATGCCGTATCGTGGACAGCTATTTGCAGAGAAAGAAGTCACATGGAAAGCGATAAAACCCATCCAAGTTGGCTGTTATGCAAGCGTCAATTCACCTTTGGCATTAATTTATGATTTAAGACTTGAAAATCTGATGCTAGAGACACAATACGTCACCGAGAACTTTGCGACCTTAAAACTGAATTTTGCATCGATTCAGGTTTCCCCCAAAATGCACACCGTTAGTAATAACGATCTATTGTGTGAGTTAGTAAAACAGCATGGATGGACAATTATGCCAAGGCATTACATGACACCATACGTAGAGAGAGGCGAACTTGTCGAGCTGAACTTAAAAGAGCTTGGTCACAATCTTTCTTTTGGTCTTAATGCTTTTTATTGTTATGGAAAACCAGATGCAGAAGTGTTTGGGCTTATTCTCGAGTGGATTGAAGAATGGACTGAGGCGCTGGCGCGTTGTTGAGTGCTTTAAATTGAATTTGAGTCAAACCTAGAGCGAAGGGTGATGTTTGTTTATTCGCAATGAGAAAGCCAACTTGCTTGATATCGTTCGCCACGAGTTCAGGATCGTGATTAAGTAATCGCCCTCTAAAAACCGCTTGAAAATTGTGTAAGTGAAATGTCTTTTTCTGCTGTTTATCTTTAGTGGTGGTAAAATCGTGTTTGTATTGAATACGCTCACCATTTTTCCATGTGGTAAGTCTTAATTGATAGGTATGCCCATCACCCGTAAACATGAGTTCTATTGCGTTTACCTCTTTAGATAGAGATTCAATAGAGCGCTTGATAGAGCTGAAACCACCATTATTATCTAGTGATAATTCACCTTGAAATCGGCATGTATTACCATCGTAATGAAGTTGGCCGATGGAAATACCACCCATTACGTTGTCATTTATCGCTAACCATTTTTGATGCTCGTTGGTCTGTGTAAATTCAATAATTTCAAGATATTGGTCATTCATCTTAACTTTCCTTTACACTATGATTTGCTGTGATCATTGCTAAACATTGATTGGTGAAATCAGAGTAGTTTGATGATTTGTCGAATTCGATTTTAAGTGAACCATGAAACATCAACGTGACGGTCACATCTTTATAGCCCAGCCAACAGGTATATCTATCGTAATCATGCCATGCGGATATCTCGTCTAATACATATCTATTATCCAGTAACTTTCCAGATGAACGAACGCAATCAAATACTCTAAGAAACTCTTTAATTGTCAGCCTGTTATCCATATGTAACTCCTCGTTCATATACAAATAAAAGTACTTTTTTATTACTAAACTAATTACGAGTTTGCGCCGTACTTAGATCATTTTGAATATAAACAGGTTTGATTATGCAGTCAGTGGTAGCTACGTGAATAAAATGAGTGATTATTGCTCTGATTGTCACTATAACTTGAAGCAAATAACTGAACCCAAAGCATGCCCACTAAACGCACTGTATTGGCATTTCATGCATACACATATTGAGCAGTTTAATAATAATCCCCGCACCAGAATGGTCTATACAAATTGGAAGAAAAAATCAGAAGAACAGTAGCAAGTTATCTTAGATAGAGCGGAGCAGTTGTTGTTGAATATTGAGGAGTTGTAGGTTTTATTCATCAAAATTTTTAGCAATGTGACTTGTTTTTGACCCATAATAATTTTAATTAATAACTCACTCACATTCTGTTAATGTGAGAAGTAAAGAGCAAGATTCTGAGTATTGCAAGTTTTAACCTAGTACGACTTATGCTTTTTCATGACAATGTTCTGATGATACTTTTTGATGTATAGCAATAAAAGTAACCTGTATAGTATTCAGTTAGTTATGGGGGATGTTATCCTTGGCAATTAACTCTACTTTACTTAATGCTACAGGATGGTTTTATGCCTTATAAACTGACTGATTTATTAAACGATTGCCGTCTAGATAGATTATTCTCATCAGAAAAACGGTCTTGCGCACTACAGCTTTGGGTTCTGCAACTCCAACATGAAGAGGTTGTAGAGAATCGCTTAATATATGGGCGGTTGCTTCCGTATAGTTTCTCGAAAAATTGTTGGTCATTTAGTGATAAAGATACTTCACAATCTTTCGGTTCATTCAGGGCTAGCGTAAACCAGCTAAATTTGTATGTAGATAGCTCTCTTTGTCGTGATTTGCTCCACAAGGCATGTGATGGTCAATCCCTTGATAGAATCAGCAAAGATCTGAATTTAACTCTTCCTGAAAAGCTAGGTAAACAATACGGAAATACTATACTTATTGGTGAAAACGCCCTCTTCCGACCAGTAACTTACTTGCTTAATCGTGATGCTCATATTCTAGATTCACTAGTGAGCCCACATGGAAGCGCAGGGGCTTTAAGTGCTTCTATAAGCCAAAGTGACAAGCAGTCCCTGTTTTTTTGTGGGGAAAACTATAATACTGATCTCACTTCGATGATAGTTAGTCGACTTAATACTGATACTGGAATGGACTTTGGAAGAACTGATATCAATCGATTAGGCGATATTGAGTTACTAGTATTTCCTGCGCTTGACGATAATGAAAGAAATCTTCTCACTGTAAATTGGTGTAAGGACAAAGGGTTAAGTATTCAATTCATTCCTACTCAACTTCCTATCTTTAACAGTTTTCAGTTTCACTTATCTATTGAGAATAATAATCAAGTTCTGTGTTCTAGAGTCGCAGTAGCCCAAGCTATTGATGGAGGAAAATTTGAATACAATTTTAAGTTAGATGAGCAGTTATTTGAAATAGTCGATAGTACCAGAGTTGATATTTTTGGTTTTAAAACAAACAGTTCTGATGAAGGGTATTTATGTTGTAATTGGAGGGTCAATTATATCCGAGAGTTGAATTTGCAGATGAACTTTATCGGTAATAAATCAAATCCAGTCAAATTTGATTGGCTTGAAAAAACTACTAGTTCAAAAATGACTGACCGTGTATCACAAGCTCTGTCCTTTTCAACTAGGAATAACATCTCCGAAAGTCAAATCGGAGGGCGTGAAAGTGATAGTTGGGTTCCCGCAAACCAAGAACTGAAATCATTGTTCACTAAGCTATACCCGCCTCGCTCTGACGGGCGATTTTTTTCTCGATGGGGGCAAAGTAACGGAGAGGGACGTCTACAATTTGTGGAGTGGTTTAAAGGTCTCATTGAAAAACATCATCAACAGCATATCGCAATCTTTGATCCTTATTTCGAAGGTGTTGGCTTGAGTTTGTTGACCCTCTATGCCTCACCCAATGCAGAATACACAATTTTTCGAACAATACCAAAACAGAAAAATGAAGATATACCTAGGAGAAGAAAGACAGATAACCTTGTTAATAAAGGCATTGATAACCTGATAGCGAACTGCGAACACAACAGAAAACTATTGCAGCGAAGTAAGATCAAAGTTTACGGATTGAAGGAAGGCCGTTTACACGATCGGTATATATTGGTCATTGGGGAAAACGGACTTCCCGTTGAAGGCTTCCATCTGTCTAATTCGTTCCAAAAAGCAGCCGAAAATTATCCTTTGTTAATAACGCCAATTCCCACAGATGTTTTATATAAAACTAACCAATATACGTTTGATCTCGTTCAAGAAGCTAACAATCCTTCTAACGAAAAGGATGATGTGAACTCTGTATTTGTACTCTTTGACTCAAAAAGTTCACCTGTACAGACAAAACAATATGAACCTCTGAGTATCCTAAAAAATGAGTCGGCAGGAACTATATTGAGTGTGTGGTTAAAACAACCATTACTAAAAGGGTTATGTGGTAATGAGTTAAAATATAAAATGGGTGATCTTGGTCTCCTTGAAAACGAATCACTACATAGTTTACCCAAAGAAGGTTTATTTAACTGTCTGGATGAAATGGAAGGTGAGCTTTCTGATTTCATGGTGACATGGGACATTATCGGGGATACTTTAGCACGCACTTCTGCTGGGGAAGCAAGTGTTGACAATCTTCAATATGAAACTAAATTTTTAACATTTTTAGCAGACTTTTTATCTTGTTCATTCCAACGAAAACCTATTTGTGATGAAAAGGAAGTTTCGGTGATTGACCCAAGCTACTTCAAAAAAACGTTAAAGGGATTCCTACAAAGTTCGACTCAGGTACATCATTTTTTTCAGTCAACTAAATATAACATACTAACTTGGGCTGAGTTTTACGCGATCAAGTATTTATGGCTGTATGCTCCAGAGTTACTCATTGCACTTGTTGATAGAGAAGTAAAGTGCTTAGCTATAGAGTTTCAACAAACAGATACTGTAAGGTTATCACTACTGGGGCAAGTAGTTAGTGAGATTTCTATTTGTTCTGAATTTGGCGCTATTTCAGAGAAGCAACAAAAACTGCTACTTGAAAGTGAGATTGCCCTTATGAATTGGCTTGGTTGGGTCACGCTTGAACGACAACTTCAGTCATCAGATGAACCTGAATTAACATTTAAGGGATTATCACACTTTAATTACACCGAAAAATTACAGTTCGTTGGTTGGGCTATACACCGAAGCGCTAGGCATTCTAACAATAGAAAGCTTTACGAAAGCTTGATCGTCGAATTAAACGAAACCTTGCCAGAAAAGATTCCATACCTTGATTTCGAACTTTTAATTGAGTCAACTCGAGGGCACATGCGTCAACTTGGCTGGGCTGAACCTTGGCTTTTCAGCGATATTGTTCAACCACTATTGGATCATGAGCGTGTTGACTATGAGGATGTGTGTAAGGTTTGGTTTCAAGACTTCGTAGAACTATTAACTCAGGAAAATAAACATGGTTCACTTCTATTTTCTGCAGAGAGAGAAGGACAGACAACGAATTTCAGTGCATACCTGTGGACTCATAGTGGCTCAAGTTATCAAAAAAAATGTATAAAAAAAATCAGGGGAATCCTTGATAAACAAAAAAGAATCATTCAACAACCATTGGCCAGTACATCAAATTGGTCAAGATGGGATGAAGCGATCAAAGTCTCCCTATGGATTTTGGTATTTACTAAATTTTGTAAATACTATCTGAATAGCTTGAATGTTTCACATCATGAACAGTTAACTCTTTTGTTAAAGGATGCTAGTAGCCTTGCTATGACTAGGCCATCGAATGAATGGTTACCCGATAGTGAAATGTTCTTATACTTGGAAAAAATAGAAGAGCAATTGAGCAATCCCAGTAGAGATGACGAAGTTGGGCAGCTTTAGTATTTAATAAAAATAGGCTTAGTGGCTTTCACTAAGCTTATTTAGCAAATGTTATACTGAGATGCCATTGCCTAGTTATAAGACTGTGTTAGTTTTCATCACTTTATGATGAGTCATAAAAGCCTGTTCCAAGCCTTTGCAAGAAAATTCAAATAACCTGATTTGCTTATGTGTAACGACTTGCTGTGTTTTATACAATTTTATTTTTATATACCACGATTCTGCGCTGGTTCCTTACATGCATAATGAAACTTTGGAAGTTAACTGGTGTTACTCGAACGTAGTGATTCTTTGTTAGCAATACCTGTGTTAATTACTCTCTAGATTAAAGAAATCTTTGACTCGATTTGTTCAAAAACAAGTTACCCAACTAGAAAAATGGATGCAGTCAATATCTGCATCCATTTTTTAATCACTCAAAGCTATAAATCATTACTCAAGCGGATCTTATTTACCATTCTCAATGCGTTACTGAATATGCTGTCAGAGATACTTTTTGGAAAATCGCTTGATAATTCTGCTTCTAATTCCTTAATGGCATTAGGCATATTTATCGCAAATTCTTTCATTATCTCCTCCATTCTCGCAGTATCAAACCCAACCGCTTTAGCCGTATCAATAAAATGACGTGTGTATATTTTATCAATAGGGTATTTCTTTCCTTTTGATGCTGTTAGTCCCATTGCCAGTTTTAGTGAGCGGATATTCATCCCTTTACCACCTAAGATTGGGTAGGCGGATAAGATGTCATAAAAGGGCGTAAGGTGATAACTGCCTTGTGCATTAATAAAAATGGAGAAGTTTTTTGCGTGTCCATCTGTTGCACCGATTAACCATTGAAATACCTGAAATCGCATAAAAGCATCACGATCTTTTAGTGATTGGCTTGAGCCCATAAGAAGATCCATAATGGTTTTTATACTTGGGCCTCCATCTGCTTCATATTTGATTGATGGTGGCAATCCAAATGCTTGGCACATATCTTCTTGCGGTAATCTTAATAGCTTGGTGTTATTTTTAATCCACTTTCGATCAAATCGTTCTACAGCAATGGCTTTTATTCCATCACAATGGATTATTTCAACATTAGGTACATTGAATCCTAGCTTCTTCGCTATTTGGATGCACAGGTATTCATTTTCTACACTATCACTCATATCGAGAGTGGCATTAGGTTGCTGAATTTTACCTATGGGTAATTTGATAATATGTGTTGTTGGCGTTGATGCCTTAGGTATACACCATTCATTATTTATTCTGAGTAATGCTGTTTTTTCTTGTGCTCCGGCAACCGAAATTCGAAAGTCTGATTCATCTTCTAACATACCTAATGGGATATTGGACTGATAGGCTGAGAGTACTTGTTTGAGCCGTGCTGGTGTTAAAATTTCATAATCCAGTTGTTTGGTATTTGGTTCTTCATCGTCAGTTAATAAAGAAATGGCACCGACGCTATCTTTACCAACTTCATGAAGTAAATCGAACGTTTGACGAGATTTAGCTTGGTATCTGGCAACAATTCGATCTCTGACTTCTGATAAATCAGGTAATAGGTTGTCGAAGTAATTAATAACGCAATCACTGGTTATTTTTGGATATTGTAGGGGGAGGGATAATGAAAGAGGCCTTCCTACCGTGCTTTCAATCCATGATTTATCGTATTGAAACTGATGCGCACCGTTACTGAGTTTAGTAAATTCTCCAACACGCTCACCATTCATGTATGCAATTAATACAGCCATTACCATGCCTCATCGTCTAGATTGTCTTCGTGACTTGTTGGAACTTGCTCTTGAATAATGCAATGAACTTCTAATGCATGAAGGATCTTAAAGAGTGTCTGTAACTGAGTCGTTTCAGGATGGTTCTCAAAGCTAGATAGGGTGGATTGTTTTACACCAACTTTTTTAGCAAGCTCTGTTTGAGTCAAATTGTGTTTGGTTCTAATAAGCTTTAAGTGGTTAGCTAATTGCTTTGGATTATAAATCATCATACACCCCATCATATTATGTGATATCCCCGATAGAGGATAATTAATAATATATACCCGATCGGGGATAAGTCAATGTATATCCCCGATAGAGGATAAAGCAGGTCTTATCCCTTGTCGGGGATAAAGTGATGCTCAAAAACAAATTACAAAATGAATGTCGTTTAAAGTTGTCTCTGGATTGTTTTCAAAGTTCGATAAACAAATCACTGTCCATCAACTTTTTTGCAAGCATCATAAAACATAGATAAACTGAGTTAACTATTCCTAATTTTCATAAGATAATGCGATGTTACTTGAAGGTATTGAAACGCTTTTAGTTTTAAGTAAAGAGAAGACAATGAGTCGTACAGGCAGCGTACTGTACCTTAGTCAATCTGCGGTGAGTAAGCGTATTACAAAACTAGAAAAGCGTTTAGGGAAAAAATTAATAGAGCCTAATGGCCGTTATGTCACGCTAACGGCTGATGCTAAATCGCTAATTGACAATATCGCTCCAACGTTTAGCGAACTTTGTGGACGTATATATGAACAACAAGCCTTAGCGAATGATTCTTTACTTAGAATTGATTGCTCTGAAACGCTTGTGGCAGGGTATTTCAGCCAAGCGCTATCAACATGTTTTCATGATGATCCAAATTTGACCGTCACAACGAATCACACGCCACGAATTGTCGAAAACGTAAAATCAGGAAAAGCGACGTTAGGCCTTTGTGCTGGGTATTTACCATCTGGGCATGGGTTATTAAGCTTCCATCTTTTCGATGAACCATTTTATGTTGTTAGTAACAAACATTTGGATAAGCTACCTAATGAATTGATAACAACGGATCTGACAAACAGTGCGAATACTCATCAGTCGGTTATTTTAGAAGCCTTAAAAGTGAACCCTATAATGGAGCTAGATTCATATACCGCAGCAGCCCATTTAGCATTACAAGGGACTGCTCCGGCACTGCTCCCTTTTTCGGTAATAAAAGCATTAAATATAGAAGAGCGTTATTTATATCAATATAGCGAACTCAAACCGCTTTTTAGACCCATCTATATATGCTCTAGACAAAATAATTATCGGTTAGAGCGAGTTCAAAAAGTCATTACCGCACTTTCTGAGCTCATTAATATTAAGCTATGAGGCGTTATTCACATATAGCGATGCAATCGACTTCAATCTTTAATCCAAAGTGCAGTTCTCTGGTTGGTACTATGGTTCGCACCGGTTTATGAGCGATAAAGTATTCTTTGCAAATATCATTAACCGTGTCCCACATATCAATGTCTGAAATGTAGATAACCAGTTTTAATACTTGTTGAAGATCGGTTCCTGCTTCATCAAGAATAGTATGTAAATTATCTAATACACGACGGGTTTGTTGGTTTATATTGTCGTTTATTTTTTCTCCTGTGTTTGGGTTAATTGGTAATTGGCCAGATACGTAAATTAATCCATTATGTACTATCGCTTGAGAGTAATGTCCTGCTGCTTTTAATGAATTTTTAGTTTGAATATATTTCATTATTAACCTCTCATATCATTGATTAAATGTTCAATTGAGCTTGTTGCTTTGAGTCCATTTCCGGTGACGACACCAACGGTGAGTTCGTCAGGTTTGATTGCTTGCGTTTTTATAAGCTGAGCGATTCCTGCAAATGCCGTCGCTGATGTTGGTTCGATAAAGTATCCTTGTGCTCCCATTTCTTTTAATGCTGATTGGATTTGTTGTTCACTAACACTAATAAAATTCCCATTCGTTTCTTTGACAAATTGAACGATCTCATTCATTCGTGATGAACGCTTAATCTTAATACCCTCAGCAATGGTATTTTCTGATGTAATGTTGATTTCTTTATTGTTAAAGGTTTGAACGAACGGCTGAATGCTTTCACTTTGAATACCAAAAAGGCGAGGGAGTTTACTTATTTCTCCGCCTTTTAATAATTCAGAGAAACCGATATATGCTCCGGCAAGTAAACTTCCATTCCCTGCGGGAACAACAAAATTATCAGGAGCTTTATACCCACACTGTTCCCATATTTCATAAGCGATGGATTTGACGCCTTCGATAAATAGCGGATGCCAGTTATGCCCAACATAATGACTTCCATGAGTGACGCTGCTTTCTATTGCCGCTCGAGCAACATCTTCTCTTGTTCCATCTATTTCAATACAGTTAGCGCCATATAATCGCGTTTGTGTCGTCTTTCCTTTGGATGTTCCAGCAGGCACAAATATATTGCATTGCATTTTTCCTTTAGCGGCATAACCGGCATAAGCACTTCCTCCATTACCGCTTGAGTCTTCAGCAATGCTCGTTATTCCATGGTTGTTAAGGTAGTTGATTACAAGAGATGCGCCTCGGTCTTTAAATGAGCCTGTTGGTTGTAGCGAATCGAGTTTAACCAGTATTGGCGTTCCTGATATTTCAGCTTGGCAAAGAGGTGTGATGGTTTCATTGAAAGTGATATTGATATCGTCTTTTTTTACTGGGAAAGCACTAGAATAGCGTCTAGGTGTGAATTCATTTTCTATGAGATCTTTTTTACTAAATGACGTTTGAGGTTTAACCCATAGGGCAGAGCCACATTCACATTTAATGAGTTCAGGTTTCGGTGCGTATTCTTTATTACACGTCATGCAGATGTATTTCATGGATGATCACTTCTAAGTTTGATGAATTAGAAGAAATATTCTACGGGCGATTTTTTTATTTTATAAAGGAAAGCTCGGTATTCGTTCTATTCCCAAATAGAATAGGAGAGAGAGGAATGGTTTATTAGTCCTTGAACAAAAAATGGATGCAGCCAAAACCACATCCATTTTCTTAATTACTCAAAGTAAAGTGACGAATTAACGTCTAGCTCTTATCCCAAATAACGCTTCTCTAGATGCGCTTTAAAGAAACTCGCATTTAGCACATCACCCGTTGCTTGTTTCTATTGATTTTAGACTTTAGAACTCACTTCTATATCACATGATCTAATCATTTTGATTGTTCCATGCTTGTGTTTAGAGTATATTTAGTACCATATATTCTGAATAGAAGCCTTTGATGAAAAAACTCGAACAGTTACCTCACGCTCAAAGAGAGCGCTTAGCTTTTATTGATTTTAGCTTGAGTTATTTTGGCGAGATTGCTAGAGCAGACCTCATCGCTAAATTCCAAACAGGTTTAGCCGCTGCAACTCGTGACTTCGCCACTTACAAAGAGTTCGCTCCTTGCAACCTAGAGCTAATTCATCAATCAAAGTCTTATCATCGTACAGAGCAGTTTGTGCCTCTGTTTGAGCACGATCCAGAGACCGTATTAGTGAGCCTTGCTAGAGGTTTTGGTGATGGATTAGCGAGCCAATTGGAAAACAGCCAAGTTTGTGTTCAGGCACAGCAGTTGAATAAACCTTCAACAGATATCTTGTCAGCGGTTATGCGAGCTATCCACAAAAAGACAGCCTTAAAGATTAAGTACGTTTCCTTTAGTTCAGGCAACTCAACAAGAACAATTGTGCCTCATAGTCTTGCGAATAACGGCAGTCGTTGGCATGTTCGTGCTTATGATCGTTCGACAAGCTCTTTTCGTGATTTCGTTCTTACTCGCATGAAATCCGCGATCCTTACTTCGAACGAAATCGATAGTGCTAAAGAATCCATTTCAGCAGACAAACAGTGGAACCGCATTGTTGATTTAACCTTTATTCCTCATCCAGCAGCAAAACACCCTGAAGCGATAGAACTTGATTACGGCATGGTTAATGGCAAGCTTCACGTTGAATGCCGTGCTGCGCTGGTAGGCTATTTGTTAAACCAATGGAGTGTGGATTGCTCAAGTACTTATCAATTAAACCCACTGCAATACCACTTAGCTTTGGAAGAAAGTGCAGCCATTTATGGTGTTGAGACTGCGAGTTTGGCTCCTGGTTATGAAGGTAACAGCAATGAATAATGAAGTTCAATTAAAAGAACTAGGCTTTAAGTTTGGTAATAGCGGTGCTCATACATCTCGTAGCATGATGATTGAAGAGCTAAAGATCTTATTATTTGGACGCCCTGAAAACGCAACACTTGAAGACTATAGAGAAGATATTGAAGTATTCAATGTCCTTCAAAAACCAAGCGAAAATGCGCGTAAGTACAGTTTCCAACCTCTGGCTTCAATGTATGGTTTATCACCAGATATTTTCCTATTTCAAGTGTTTCGAGATTGGTGGGAGCAACATGAGGAATCACAGCCGATTCTGGCGCTGCAACTTGCTGTGGCGAGAGATCCGTTTTTGCGTAGTTCAGCAGAAATGATTCTAAGCCTTGAGCCTGGTCAGCACCTAGCTAGAGAGACGATGGAAACGTTCTTATCGAAGGATGATCCTGAGCGTTTCAGCGCTGCATCACTAAAATCATTTGCGCAAAATATTAATGGCACCTGGACGCAAGCTGGATACCTATCTGGTAAAGCAAAGAAGTACCGTGAAATCCCAGAAGTAAGCTACGTGAACGTTGCTTATGCTCTATTTCTTGCTCACTGCCATGGGCTTAGTGGTCAACGTTTGTTCGATAGTTTTTGGTGTCGCATGTTGGCTCAAGATAAAGAGCGACTGTTTGAACTAGCACATAGAGCCTCTTTAAGAGGGTTGATTAACTTTAAACAAGCAAGTGAGATTGTTGAAGTGACTTTCCCTGGTCTAGTTATGCCCGAATTTAATGAATCTGAGGACGAATGATGTCAGATCGATTATCCAAACTACTAACAAGCTTTGAAAAACACATAAGCATTCCGTGGCCTGTTGCAGTCTCTGCTGATGAGCGAACTATCTTTTTGGTTTACCACAAAGAAGACGAGCTAAAACTACGTGCGCGTGTCGAAGAGTTCGAACAAGCGTGTGTTAAGCATGATCACCCATGGCAACTGCTAGATTTGACTCATAGTTTTGAAAACTGGATGTCAGAGCAAGATTACAAAGAAACCTACTTTGAAGATCCTGAGTATCTTAAAGGGTTATACGATGACTTCGCCGATGAGCTAGTTGAAGAACTGACAAAGAAAGTCGAGTCAAACCAATCGGAAGATGGGGTTATCACTCTATTAGGTTGTGGCACCTTGTTTGGCTTTGCATCTGTATCTGGCGTTGTAGAGTCGTTAGCAGAAAAGGTGACTGGTCGTTTGGTGGTCTTCTTCCCAGGTGAAGTACAAAATAACAATTATCAATTATTAGATGCGAAAGACGGTTGGGGATATCACGCAACTGCCATTTCAGCAACGTCATAAGGGCTTTATTCAATGTTAAACCGTGAAATTTTCGTTAACGATCCTGTTAGCAGCCGCTTGGCTAACAACGGGGTTGCTCAAGTAAAGGATGACCTGTCTAAAGGTGCATTAGACACGCTGGAATATGAGCTGCGTACATTCGTTTGTGATGGTGCCTATGCCAAAGGCATGGACAGCATTCTGAGCAACTATTTGTCAGCGTTTAAGACAAACAACGAGCAACCAGGTGTATGGATCAGTGGCTTCTTTGGTTCGGGTAAATCTCACCTTGCAAAGATGCTTCGTACTCTTTGGACAAACCAAACGCTAAACAATGGCTCTAATGCACGTTCAACCGCAGACTTACCTGAGCACATTGTAAAACACTTTGATGAGCTATCATCTATTGCAGCTGGTAACGGTGGACTTTATGCTGCATCAGGTACTTTAGGTGCAGGTGCTGGTGATAAAGTTCGCATGGCATTTCTTGGTATTATTTTTAAGTCTGCTGGTTTACCAGAGCAGTATCACCTTTCTCGCTTTGTTATGTGGTTGAAAGCAGAAGGTGTCTTTGAACAAGTTAAATCGTTTGTTGAAGCTAAGGCAAAAGTGAAAGAGGGTGTCGATCCTTGGACGAAAGAGCTTAAAAACCTGCACGTATCTCCAATCATGCATGATGCGGTGCTACAAGCCATTCCAGGCATCGGCGCAGATATGAAAGAAGTGCGCGAGATGCTACGCGCTCAATACAAAATTATTGATGATGTGACCAACGATGAGATGGTCTCTGCGATTGTAGATGCCATTTCTAATGATGGTGAATTACCACTAACTTTAGTTGTATTGGATGAGGTTCAGCAATATATCGGTGACAACGTTCAAAAAGCCTTTGATGTTCAAGAGGTAGTCGAAACCTGTAGTGGTGCTAGTGCGCTTAAGTCAAAGTTATTGTTCGTTGCAACGGGGCAAAGTGCCTTGTCTGGTATGGCGAACCTTCAACGTCTAATGGGTCGCTTTCAAGTTCCTGTGCAGTTGGAAGACAAGGATGTAGATACCGTTATCCGTAAAGTTATCCTGCAAAAGAAACCGTCAGCAGAAAGTGCTGTTAGAACGGTAGTGGACGACAATCTAGGTGAAATATCTCGTCATCTTCGTGGCAGTACCATCGAACACAATAAAGATGACGAACAATGGATGGTGCCAGATTACCCGCTACTCCCTGTCCGCCGTCGTTTCTGGGAGCGTATTTTACCAGCACTAGACAGAACGGGCACTGGTTCTCAACTGCGTAACCAACTTCGTGTTGTGCATGAAGCATTGAAGACAACCGCAGATAAAGAGCTGGGCTACGTAGTACCTGCTGATTTTCTTTACGACCAGATTTCAACAAACCTACTGCAAACAGGTGTGATCTCTAAAGAAATTTATGAAACCATTAGCCGTAAGCGTGGTGGTGACGAGGATTCTCAACTGCAAGGTCGTTTATTATCTCTAATCTTATTGATCAGTAAGTTACCAGCAGAGAGAAAATGCGGCATTCATGCAACCGTAGATACACTATCTGACTTGTTATTAGAAGATCTACACAACGACAAGCATAAGCTGCGCCCACTTGTACCTAAGATGCTTCAACAATTGGAAGATGAGCATGAGATCATGTCTCGTGAGACAGGTCAAGGTAGAGAGTTCAGCTTGCAAACAGTAGAAAGCCAAGCTTGGTATGATGAGTTCCGCCGACAAGAAAATGATCTTATGGGTAACCCTCAGACATTAGAGGCGTACCGTTCGAAAGAAATCCAACGTTATATTACTAAGCAAGTAGCTCAAGCTCGAATCACCCAGGGTGAGGTAGCAGAGCCGCGAATGATCAACGTGTCATTTGATTCAGAGTTGCCAAATGAAGCAACAAAACGTATTTATGCTTGGGCACCAGAACAAACCGAGAAGCAATTTAACGACCTTTCTCGTGGTGCAAATCCAGACAGTGCAACCATCTATGTCTATGTGCCAACCATCCATCGTAGTGAGTTGAAGAATGCTATTGTTGCGCTTAAGGCGGCAGAAAACACGTTAGAAGTACGTGGTCGAGCAACAACAGAAGCGGGTAAAGATGCACTGCAAGCGATGGAAACTCGCTTAAGTGAAGCCGAACGTGCCAAAAAAGGTTTCTTGAATGAAATCTTCTCCCAGATCCAAGTTCGTTTGGCTGGTGGTCAGGAAGTGGAAGGCGACACACTTGCAGATCAGATGCAAAATGCAGGTGCTTTAGCTTGTCAGCGTTTGTACAACAAATTCAAAATGGCAGACAGCCGTGGCTGGGCAAAAGTGTACAATCAAGCTAGTCAACTTGCCGATCCAAATGCGCTTGAAGCGGTAGATTTCAATGGCGAAGCACATCAGCAACCAGTGTGTGCAGAGGTCTACCGCTATATCGGTGCAATGAAAACGGGCAAAGATATTCGCGATAACTTCAAAGACGCACCATACGGTTGGGGTAACGATGTAGTCGATGGTGCATTGTATGCAATGTTAGCAGCAGGCGTACTACGAGCGTCTGATGTGCAAGAGCGAGCGATTGATGCCAAAAGTCTAGATCGTAGCTCAGTAACGCAAACTAAGTTCCGACCAGAAAACGTAACGCTATCTAAAGTACAACTTATTAAAGTACGTGGTGTGGTTTCAACGTTATTGGAAGAAGCCTGCAATACAGGTGAAGAAGCAACCAAGTTGCCTCTTGCGATTATTAATGCAAAAAACGTGGCTCGTGGTGCAGGTGGTGACGCGCCACTGCCTATGGCACCAAGTACAGCATTACTATCAGATCTTGAAATGTACTCAGGTAATGACCAACTGCAAAAAGCATTTGATAGCAAAGACCAATTGATTAGTGACTTCCAGCAGTGGAAAGATCAAGCGCATAAAGCTGAACTTCGTCTTAAGCTTTGGAAAAAGCTAACGCAAGCGATGGAGTACTGTTACCCACTTGCGATATACAAAGAGCTGCAACAAGAACAACAGGCGATCATTACTAACCGAAGCTTGTTATCTGATCCTTGCCCAGTCAAACCATTGCTGGACAAAGCAACAAATGAACTTCGAACTTCTTTAACTGCACATCGTGAGCGTTATGAAGAAGAACATCGAGCGTGCATGTCTGATCTATTAGCGGATGAAAACTGGCAAAAGCTTGATGAAGCGAAACGTAATGAGTTTTTGAAGAAGCGTAATTTAGATAACATCCCATCAATTAATATTGCAGATGAAGATTCGGTATTTAACTCACTGGATGAAACCAGCTTTAATAGATGGAATGACAAAGTAGCCTTGCTTCCTGGCATCTTTGATGCGGTATTAAAAGATGCGATCAGTGCGCTTCAACCGAAAACTAAGTACCACAAGCTTAATAAGCCATTGTTAGAAAATGAAAATGATTTGCAGAAGTGGCTAGCTGTTATTGAACAAGAGCTTCGTGCTGAGCTAGAAAAAGGGCCAGTTGTACCACAGTAATATTACTTTAAGTATAGAAGCCACTGTCTAAAAGGGTGTCGCCTAGAAGGGGTTCCCCTAGGCGATGTGAAGTTTGTGGATAACGGACACTATCTCAATAGTCCAAATGCTCTATCTAGGTAGAGCAGACTAATAGAATTAAGAAGAATGATATGAGACAAGCATTAGATAAAACATTGCGTAAGAAGCTAGAAGATACGGTTGTTAAAGCCCGTGATATTGTAGAGCAAGCTGTATTTGAAGCGTTACAACGTTTGGGTGTAGCAGAAGCTCAAGCACCTAGCTACTTGAATGAAGAAGAACGTGCACTACGTAATAAGTTGCGTGCCCATGCTCGTCAGTTAGGCGATAAGCTAAAAGATAGCAAACAAGAAACTGAGCGACTAATCAACGAAATGGCGTATGAGCATTGGCATCGTATGTTGTTTGCTCGTTACCTAGAGCAAAACAACCTACTGATGTATGACGAGTACACTTCGGTCACATTAGATGAGTGTTCTGAGCTTGCAGAGGAAGAAGACAATTGCAAAGACGGCTGGGAACTAGCAGGTCGCTTAGCGCAAAAAATGCTGCCACAAATTTTCCGTGTGGACTCGCCTGTTTTCGATATTAAGCTGTCGATGAACCGTGTGGAAGAGTTAGAAAGTCTGATCGCTCAGCTAGATTCTCAAACATACCAAGCTCAAGACAGCTTAGGTTGGTGTTATCAGTTCTGGCAAACCAAGAAGAAAGATCAGGTTAACAAATCGGGTGTGAAAATTGGTGCGCAGGAACTAAGCCCTGTTACGCAGCTATTTACAGAGCCTTACATGGTGAGTTTCTTGCTCGATAATGCACTCGGCGCTTGGTGGGCGAACAAACGCCTTTCTCAAGATGATTTAATCCGCGCAAACAACGAGCAAGAGCTGCGTGAATTAGCGTCTATTCCAGGTGTTCCTCTGGAGTATCTACGTTTTTCTAAAGATGAAGACGCAGGACTATGGAAACCAGCAGCGGGTGGGTTTGAAAAATGGCCTGAGCACCTGTCTGAGCTTAAAACACTCGACCCTTGTTGTGGTTCTGGTCACTTCTTAGTGGCTGTTTTCTCAATGCTTGTCCCTATGCGTATGCAGCTTGAAGGATTGTCAGAGAAGCAAGCGGTTGATGCAGTACTGCGCGATAATATCCATGGTCTAGAGCTTGACCAACGATGCGTAGAACTGGCGGCATTTGCGCTGGCTTTAGAAGCATGGCGTTACCCGAATGCAGGTGGCTACCGCGTATTGCCAGAGCTTCAATTAGCCTGTTCAGGTATGTCGATTGCTGAAGCACAAAAAGAGTGGAAAGACTTAGCGAAAGGTGACGAAACATTAACAGATGCAATTGCTTGGATGCAGGATACGTTTAAAGATGCGCCAACTTTAGGTAGTTTAGTCGATCCAAAGCAAAATCAGTTTGAGGCACAGCAAACACCTCCCTGGCGTTTATTATTAGACACATTTGGCGTGCAGGCGGGTGCTACTTTCGAATCTAAAGCAGTTGCGCATGGCTTGGCAAAAACTGCTGAGTTGTTGACGTCAAAATATGACTGGATCATTACTAATGTCCCTTATCGTAGTAGTAATGATTTAGATAAAAAATTAGTTGATTTCATGAAAGAAAAATACGGGTCAGCTAGTAATACACTTGAAACAGTGTTCTTAGCGAAAAGCTTGGACTTTTGCACAGAGGGAGGCACTGTCAGTCAAGTGTTACCTTTCGATTGGTTGTTTAAAACAGCTTATATTAGCTTTCGAAAAGAGCTACTAAATAATTGTGAATGGAAGCTTATTGGTTCGCTAGGAGCGAAAGCTTTCCAAACTCCAATGTGGGACTTTAATATACAATTATTAACAATTACGAAATCAAATTCTGTTGATGATAGAAATGAACTATTCAGTGTGGATAGTTCACATGTTCGAACTTTTGATGAAAAAGCCAATGTATTATGTAGTAATGACCTTAAAAAAATAAAGCAATCATTTTTTAATTCAGATCCAGAGTATCGGATTATGCTTGAAGAGCAGAAGCCAGGAGAATTGTTAAAAGAGCATTTAAAGTCTGTTCAAGGAATTAAAACTGGTGATGATGGGAGAGTAAGACGCAACTTCTGGGAGGTAACAGTAGATAAGAGCAAATGGCAGTATTACCAAAGTACGGTAGGCGAAAGTTGCTTTTATGGTGGCTTAGAATATGTTCTTTATTGGGCTGATAATGGCGAGTCACTAGCGCGAAAACAAGGTAATTTTGCTTGGGGTAAAAAAGGTGTAGCTGTCAGTCAAATGGCGTCTCTGCCTTGCGCTCTATATATTGGTGATAAGTTCGACAGTAATATGACAGCTATAGTTCCTCATGATCAGAGTAAGGTTGAAGGTATTTTTTCATTCGCCTTTACTGGTGAATATGCCAAGGAAGTAAGAAAAATTGATTCATCGTTAAAACCTACAAATGGATCGTTCGAAAAAGTAAAAGCAGATTTTGGAGTTATAGAAACTACTTCTATGGAAATGTTCCCCAAAGGTCTTCCTTTACCTTATTCAGATGATCCTACTCAATGGGTGTTCCATGGCCACCCATGCGCATCAGTTATTTGGGATGAAGAGTCTAAAACGACTGCTGTAGCGAACATGCGCCAAAATGACACGGTACTCCAAGTCGCTGTTGCTCGTTTACTCGGTTACCAATGGCCTGCTGAACTTGATCCTGAAATGGAACTTGCGCCAGAAATGCGTGAAGTGATGAAGATGAACGCTGAGTTTGCTGGCTTGATTGATGATGACGGTATTGTTTGTATTCCAGCAGTACGTGGTGAGAAAACAGCAGCTAAGCGTTTAGAAGCGATTTTACACAAAGCCTACGGTGACGAATGGACAAGTTCAGTAGAACAAAACCTACTTAAAGCAGTAAAAGCGAAAGACCTTGAAAGCTGGTTGCGTGATAAGTTCTTTGACCAACACTCTAAACTGTTCCAACACCGTCCATTCATTTGGCAAGTTTGGGATGGTTTGAAGGATGGCTTCTCAGCTCTTGTTAACTACCATAAGCTTGATTACAAAGGGCTTGAACGCCTGATTTATACTTACTTAGATGACTGGATCAGTACTCAAAAACGTGATTTTGCAGATGGTAAAGATGGTGCCGATATTCGTTTAACGGCGGCGGAAAACCTCAAAACACAGTTAGAAGCAATTCTTGCAGGCGACTCTTTACCTGGAGGGCCTGGCTTAGACATCTTCGTGCGCTGGAAACCGTTAGCAGAGCAACCGATTGGTTGGAACCCAGATCTGAATGATGGTGTACGTCTCAACATCCGTCCATTTATGCTAACGAAAGACGTGGGCAAAAAAGGCGCAGGTGTACTGCGTGGCAAGCCAAACATCCACTGGAAAAAAGACCGAGGTACAGATGTCGCTTCCGCGCCATGGTTTGACCTTGGCCCAGTTTACGGTGAGAGTGAGGGTAGTCGTATTAACGATCATCATTTAACGCTGGCAGAGAAGAAAGCCGCAAGAGAGGAAGCCAATGAGTAAAATAGATCATCTGTCTATTCTTGGGTATAAATCTATACGTCAGCTTGAAAGACTAAAGTTGAATGATTTGAATGTACTTATCGGCGCTAATGGCGTCGGTAAAAGTAACTTCGTAAGCTATTTTCGACTGCTGCATGAGCTGGTTGAAGGTCGACTTCAAGTGTGGACCAGTAAGCAAGGCGGTGCCGATCGTGTTGTTAGCTATGGCGTAAAAGAGACCGAAAACCTGCAAACCGTTATTCGTTTTGGTGATAACGGTTATCTCGCTGATTTAGCGCCTACAGCAGAAGACGCATTTACCTTTAATCGAGAGCAGCTTTACTTTGATGGCCCCTATCATGGGGTCACTAAGCCAGATTTAGGTTCAGGTCATAAAGAATCTAACCTAAAAAGTGAGATCAGTGGAGGAGCATCAGCAAAAGTTGCTTCGTTCTGCTACTCGGCTATTTCAGGTTGGAAAGTCTTTCACTTTCACGATACCAGTGAAACGGCAGCAGTAAAGCGCGTTGGGGCAGTGCATGATAACGAGTATCTTCGAAGTGATGCCTCAAATCTTGCTGCTTATTTATTTAAGTTACAGCGCGATAACCAAGATATCTATAAGCAAATTTGCAAAACGGTTCGCTTAGCGGTGCCGTTCTTTGATGATTTCGTACTGAAGCCGACACAGCTTTCATCAGGTGAAGAGCAGATTAGACTGCTCTGGAAGCAATCGGATAGTGATTACCCATTGTGGCCTAGTCAACTGTCAGACGGATCGATTCGATTTATTTGTTTGGTGACAGCTTTGTTACAGCCTAATCCACCATCAACCATCATTATTGATGAGCCAGAGTTAGGTTTGCATCCATACGCTATTACGTTGCTTGGCGCATTACTACGTAGTGCATCAAAACGGATGCAAGTTATTGTTTCTACTCAATCAGTCCCATTGTTGAATGAGTTTGAACTATGTGATCTTATTGTGGTTGAGCGTGAAAATGGTGCATCCACATTTAAACGCTTGGATGCGGAAAAATTTGAGAGCTGGCTTGATGATTATTCCGTAGGCGAGCTTTGGGAGAAAAACATCATCGGTGGGAGACCATCAAAATGACTGTACAACAACCAATACTCGTCCATGTGATCTGTGAAGGGCAAACAGAAGAGAGCTTTGTTCGTGAACTTCTAGTCGAACCTTTTGCGCATAAAGGTATTTATCTAATGCCCGCATTGATTGGTAGACCAGGTCATAAAGGTGGCAACTTTAAATTCGAACGTCTAAGTGCTGATGTTGAAAAACGTCTGCTTGCGGATAAGAACTGTTATTGCACCACATTCTTTGATTTCTATGGTTTGCCTGAAAGCTTTCCTGGTAAAAATGGAACGGATGTAACGGCTTCTATCCAAACAAAAGCGACTACCCTACAAGATGCTTTAACTGAGAAGTTAACGGAAAAAGTGGGTGGTGATGTGATACGTAGGTTTATTCCTTACGTGCAAATGTATGAGTTTGAAGGCTTGCTGTTTAGTGATCCTCAAAAAATGGCTCAAGGCATGGATAGAAGTGATGTTGAGCAATCGTTTATCGATATTGCAAACAGTTTTGAATCACCAGAGCACATTAACAATAGCCCGCAAACGGCACCGAGCAAACGTATTGAAAAGCTAATCTGGGGGTATGAGAAGCCATTACTTGGTACTCTAGCTGCTTTAGAGGTTGGTCTTGATAGCATGCGTGAACAGTGCGTTTTGTTTGATGCATGGTTAAAACAAATTGAGGCATTAGCGGAGTAATAATGTTAGTTGTTAATTATTTAATCGAGCAGCTGAGAAATTCAGCAGATTTCAATAAGTCAGTTCAAGTGGCACCTGCTGCCATTTTATGGACAGATATTGATTGTCAGTGGCAATCTGCAATGCCATACATTAAACAGCAGTTGCCTGAACTTATTGAACTCGGCGAATACAAGCCAGAAGAGCGTACAGGCCCTGCTATCTGGGTTAAGTGTGCGATTGCTGCAAAACTAGAGGAGTGCGAACTACCTGAAGATAAAACGCCGATCATTTATCTTCCTGGGGTTGGGCGAAAAGATTTACGAGCCATAGAGCAATGCCCTGAGTATTTACAACCGTTAGCTGAGCTGCAATACCGTGGTTGTTGGTGGGCGTACAACACTGCTGGGCGTGACTGGTCGGTAGGTTCGTTCTTAACTAATCCTAAAGTAGGGTTAGAGCTTGATATTGCCAAAGACAGTAAAACTCAAGAAGCAATCCTTAAAGTTCTGCCCGATCTACTAGAAACACCAGCTAAGAAGCTGATGGGCAAGAAGTTAGAAGCGGAAGATTTCTACTCAATCGTTCTCGATGACCCTATCAAAGACATCTTAGGCTGGTTGAATAACCCAGTAGAAAAAACGGAGCAATGGCAAGGCAGTAAGTGGGAGGTGTTCACTCAATCTTGTATTTCAAGATACGGTTTTGAACCGAACGAAGCGAATATTTCACTTGCCCTAGAGTTTTTATGTGATGCTCAAGGTGAATGGCAAGGTGTTTGGGAGCGATTTGAAGAAACCGCAGGTAATCTTTCTTTATTAGTCGATCGTTTAAAAGATGTGATCCCAACAGGACTGGCTTTTGAGGCGCAAAACTATCTATCCGAAAACTTACGTGATGAATCGGTTATTGAAACTGCATTTAAACAAAGTGCAGGCAGTAACCGTGAGAGTTTGAAGCAGGTATTCAATTCACTTTGGAGCAATCAGCAATCTCGTAAAGGCTGGGTATGGTCTCAGCTTGGTTTGTCGCCATGGTTAGATATTTTAGAACAAATTACGCTTGTTCTAGAGCACACGGAGATACCTTTCACTTCAGGCTCTCCTGAGGGAATGGCCGATTTGTATACCAGTCGTTTCTGGCAGGCAGATGCCGCAGTGCTGAATGCGATGGCAAAAGCGAAAGATATTCACCACCAGCAGTTGGTTGCCGATGCGCTTGCAGTTATCTATACGCCTTGGTTAGAAAAGGTGGCACTTAACTTCCAAGACCAAGTTAGGTTAAATGGATACCCTGGCGATAAGCAGGTAAAAGAAACATCAGCAAATTATTCTGCTGGTAGCCAAGTGATCTTCTTTGTGGATGGGTTGCGTTTTGATACCGCTAAGCGACTAGAGAAGAAGCTTTCTGACATTGGTATTAATAGCGATCTTACCTCTCAATGGTCAGCACTTCCGTCATTAACTGCAACAGCAAAAGCCGCTGTGACACCACTGGCAGATCTGTTAACAGGTTTAGAAGATAATGATGATTTCATTCCTGCGCTAGCGAGTACGCAAGCCTCTTTTAGTAGTCAGTACCTTAAGAAACTACTACCTGAGCGAGGTTGGCAATACCTTGATGGTCTCGAAACAGGTGAGCCTAATGGATTTGCCTGGGTTCAAACGGGAGACTTAGATCACTTAGGTCACGATCATCAGTTAAGAATGCCACAGTACATTGAACAGGTTTTAGACAGTGTAGTTGACCGAATCCGAGGATTATTTGAAGCAGATTGGAAGCGTATCAAAATCGTTACTGATCATGGCTGGTTATGGGTGCCTGATGGCTTACCAAAAGGTGAAATTCACAAGTCATTGGGGACAAACCGTCAACGCCGCTGTGCGATATTGAAGAGTAATGTTCAATACGATGGTTTAGTTGTACCTTGGTTCTGGAATCCGAGCGTTTCTATCGCAATGGCTCCAGGAATTTCAGGCTACGTGTCGGGTGATCACTATAATCACGGTGGTCTGTCATTACAGGAATGTTTGACGCCAGTGTTGAATATTAATCGATAAATAAAAGTGACTCGTATATGAGGTCACAATAATAATAAAGGTAATAAATGGCTGGGAACTTTGAACTTCTTGAGCAGCGCTGGCCTCAGTTAGCTAGTTTTGCTCAATACGCAGAGGGTTACGCATATACTGACCCTCAGTCGTCTTTAACAAAACTTCGTTGCTTCTGTGAGGCGATTGTTGGTGTGTTGTATCGTGAGCTTTCCTTACCATGTGAGCCTAGAAGCAACTTAATTGATAAACTTAAGTCAGATGAGTTTATCGAAGTTGTGGGCGATGATGTGTGTCAGAAACTTCATGCGCTTCGTATGAAAGGAAATAGAGCCGTTCATCATGATGAAGGAACGACAGACGATGCACTATGGCTAATTAAAGAGGCCTACTTTTTAGGTCAATGGCTGTATAAAGCATACAGTGGTGAATCAAATGAAATTTATCCAGCCTTCGTTCGACCAAAGAAACCAGAGTTATCTGGGTTGCAATTTAAAAACCACGAAGAGTTGAAGTCTCAGCTTGAAGTAGCTAAACAGGAGTTGTTATCTGTTGAAGCAAATGAGCAAAGTGCTTTAGATGAGCTTTCTAAACTTCGTGGAGAAGTTGACGCACTTAAACTTGAGAAGTTTAAGGCGAATGCAAATCAGGCTGCTCAATCTATTGATTTTGAACAGGAAGTAACTAATAAGAATATTTCTATTTTTGATAGCTTTTCGGAATATAGTTTAACAGCTGGGCAAGCTAAACTTGTAGACCAATTAGATCAATTTCTTTCTAATAAAGAAAAAAGTGTCTTTCAGTTAAAAGGTTATGCGGGTACAGGTAAGACCTTCATTACAAAAGGGCTTACTGAGTACTTTAAGTCAATCGGTCGTACATGTGTACTATCTGCGCCTACGGGCAAAGCAGCAAAGGTTATCTCAAATAAGACAGGATGCAGCGCCTACACAATCCATAAAACAATTTATTCTTTCAAAGACTTAGTTGAATATCGAGATGAATCTGGTGAAGAATCTGAGACTTATAAGCTCTATGCTCAGATCGCGGTAAATGAGTTGTCTGCTGATACGGTATTTATCATTGATGAATCTTCCATGATTTCTGATGTGTACAATGACAATGAGTTTTTCCGATGTGGGACTGGAAAATTATTGAGTGATTTATTGAAGTTCGTAAACTTAGATCACAATGATCACCGTAAGAAAGTTATTTTTATTGGGGACGATGCACAGTTACCACCAGTGGGAATGAGTTTTTCACCAGCACTCTCAGCAGATTACCTGAAACAGAAATTTGGGTTAGATACGGTAAGTTACGAGTTAACTGAAGTTGTCAGACAAAAAGCTGACAGCGGTGTAATGAAAAATTCAATTCAGTTACGTAATGCACTGAAAGCAGGTGTCTTTAACCAACTTAGTCTAGACACTACCTTTGCCGATGTTGAAGAAGTTGAGTACGCTGATTTACTACCTAAATATCTTGAGTCATGTCATGGGAAGATCAATGGTGAATCTATAGTCGTTGCTGGCTCAAATCGTGATGTGATGCAATACAACTGTCGAATTCGAGAGCACTTCTTCCCTGAGCAACCAGAAATTTCAAATGGCGACAAAGTAATAGCGGTCTCAAACAATGATCGCTATGGATTCTATATTTCTAACGGTGAGTTTGGCTTAGTTCGTCAGGTTCTTGGCCCAACTGAAATAAGAAAAGTAGTTCTAAACCCAAGAAGTAAAGATAAGAGAGTTGAAGTAGAGCTGAGCTTCCGAGAGGTGGATATTGGTTTTAAAGATCTCACAGGAACGTCTCGCTTCTTTAAGGCAAAGATTGTGGAGAATTTACTTTACTCAGAACAGCCACAGTTATCCTCTGATGAAAGTAAGGCTTTGTATATTGATTTTTGTATGCGGAATTCAAATCTACGTAGGAATAGCTTAGAGTTCAAAGAAACACTACGCGCAGATCCGTACTTTAATGCGCTTCGTGTCAAATTTGGGTATGCGATAACATGTCATAAAGCTCAAGGCAGCGAATGGAATCATGTTTTTGTTAAATGTAAAATGCATCAAAACACACTCAGTGCAGGATATTTCCGTTGGTTTTATACCGCAATTACTCGTACCGCTAAACAATTGTATTTATTAGAGCCGCCAAAAATAAAGCTTGGGGGCACTATACAGGAAGTAACACCTATTGGTGAGACGTTTATAGAAGAGCCTGAACCAATACCATTTGAAGGTAGCAATACTGATCACACTTCAGTATTTGAATTCTTAGATGACTCTACTTTTGGTATACCTCAGAGTGAAGCATTTTTAATGCAGCTATTAGGCTCAGTCCGTCACTCCTTAAAAGGTAGTGGTTGTGCTGTAGTTGATATTGATCATAAGCAATATCATGAGGCATATACTATCCAACGAGGAAGTGAATTTGCTCGGATCAATATTTGGTATAACGCAAAAGGAAAAGTGAGTCAGGTTAAGTCTATTGAAGTTAACCCTTTTAGTAGCGAGGTTGCAGATTTACTCGCACCATTAAAATTTGGCTTGGTGAATGATTCGAGCGAAGTACCTGAAGTTTTATTTTCGCAAGAATTTCAAAATCAGTTTCACCAGCGTCTGATGGAACTTGTGAGTTGTGCGGATATTACTTTGAATTCAGCAGAAGAGCAGCAATGGGCATTGAGGTATACGTTTAGCAAAGGGAATTCTGTTGCAGTTTTTGATATTAACTTTAACGGTAAGCAACGGTTTACGAAAATGTCTGTTTTACGAAATAAAAGTGTGGGTTCGGAGCTTGTTGGTGTGATTAATAAGATACTGACAGAGGGGCTAAGCGAATGATTACTAGTAAAGACGTTTTTGCTAAACGTAAATCAGGGCAGCTTGATGAAGCCTATAAAATGGCTGTAGAGCTTGTTAAGGTGAATGCTTCTGATGAGTGGAATTTTAAGGCACTAGCTTGGTGCTTAATTGATTTGTTGAAACGAGACTCTCAGTCCAATCAGCAACAAAATTTAGCTTATTATTCACAGCAACTTCAATCGATAGACGTTGCTGCAAATGATGAGATATTAACGACTCAGGTTCAATACGCACTATCGTTGTGTAACCCTAATGGGCAACTGATACAAAAGGCCAAATCTTTAAGCAAACAAGGGAGTCACCTTCAGGCTGCTAATATTTATAGGCAGCTTTGTAGCGCTGGTGCAGGCGATTTGAATGTACAAACCTCTTTAGGGTGGGAGTTATTTCGACTCTTACAGCATTCGCTGGCTCAAGAGCACATAAATGTATCTAGTTCAAAAAGGTTGTTAGCTGACTATCTCAAGCTCCAGTTAGTTGAAAAGCCTTCACTATTACATTCAAGCATACTACAACAAGCAGCTAAGTTAGCTGGTAATTCTAGTTTTAATCTCATCAGCTTTTCGAGATATTGGCAGTTAGACTCTCTCAGAGAGGAGGACTATGAACCTTATATCAACAATAACGGGGAGCAATATCCATCGTTAGCTGAAAAAGTAATACAGCAGGCAGCTAAGGAATCTGTTGCTTCTGATATTATTGAGAATCACCAATATATTCTCCCACATTTAGATAGTGCTATTGAACGTTTTCCTGAAAATATTTGGCTCAAACTCAATAAAGCGAAATTGCTCTTAAAATTAGGGCAAAGTAAAGAGGCTTTACGTTTTGCTACCGATGTTACCCGCTCTAAAGTCAGTGATTACTGGTCTTGGGCATTGCTTGGGGAAGTTAATGCAGGTCTTGATAAGTCAATTGAACTGAGTTGCTATTGCAAAGCTTTGCTTTGTTACACGGATGATAAATTTACAGCTAAAGTACGTATTAAAATGGCGCAAGCATTGGCTTCTCTGGGCGAATTTGCTGAAGCCAAACATGAAATAGAGAAAGTAATTACATCTAAAACCAAAGACGGACTGAAGGTTCCAGAAGACGCAGAGAAGCTTCAAGCTCAGGAGTGGTATAAAACCTTTACTGCTACAGAATCTAACAAGAAATACTATCAATTGAATGTATCAAAGGCAGAAGAGTTGCTATTTAGCGATTTGCCATTGGTGAAAGCTTGTGTTGGAGAAAAATTCACGATACCCGATAAGCCAAATAAACCAAAAAGAAAGTTGTATCTAGTACCGCAAGGCAAAAGTGAACCAATAGAAATTTCAGTTCCTGAAAACAAGTACAAATTTGGTGATGTTGGATCTGGATTAAGCATTAAAGGTGACTTTGATGCTAGTGGTAGATACCAAGTTTTTTTGATAGCTCAGCGTGATTATGATGCTAACTGGGATATCTTTACCGATCATATCGCGGTAGTTGACCATGTGAATCAGAAAAAAGAGATATTTCATTTCATCGTAAATAGGAAGGTTAGCTCAGTTGTTCACTTTTCGGATATCGATTTTAATGTAAAAGAAGGCAATTTTCTTGCTGTAAAAGTAGCTCAATTTAAAACTAAGCAGGGCGAGCGTTATAGAGTTTTATCAGTGAAACCAACAGATAAAGCACCTAGCTCACTCGTGTATAAAGACTTTAGTTGTAGTGTTAGAGCATCTAATGGAATGGGTTTTACTGATGATAATATTTTTATTGCTCCACCATTGATGGAACAGCATGGTGTTAACGATGGTGTGCTGGTCAAGGGTACAGCAGTGTTAAACTATAATAAAAAGAAAATGTCATGGGGTTGGAAGGCGCTAAAACTCAATAATGTAACAACTAATATATAATTTAGAAGAGTCAAAGCCGCGAAAAGTCGCGGCTTTGTTGTATCTAGAAGACGCTGTTATGTCGTATTCGAGTGGTGTGAATTTCCTGGTTGAAATTCGACTTATCATCTAAATCTTTTTCTAATATTGTCCCTCGTTTGTAAAGAACAATCAGGGTATCTCGGTCGTGCTCTACATCTAGTAAACTACAAATTTCCTCCAGATCATCCGAATCTAAAGAGCGCTTGAAAGCATCCATCTGACCTGAGAGATTATAAGTACTGAAGATACTTGCCATTACCTTTTTATCCTCAGTTTTTTCTCCGCCGCCAGGGTTCACAACTTGATTAAATGATACTTCCTCTTCTTGATTTAACTGAGAAGTGAAGGCTAGTGTTCTTGCCTTTGCACAACTTTGAGTCCCGTCATCATAAGTTGCGCCATTCACCCATTGTGCTTTGATCCAATTCTGATGCTCACCACGAAGGGCGCGGTTTTTCTTTCTATATGGTCCATCGTCACCTATCAACTCTTGACGAATTAAGCTAATAGCCTCTAAAAGCTCTGGGTCAGTTGTAAACATGGAGAAGTCGAAGTCAGGGTCTCGAAGTTTACCTGGAACAGCAATATAACCTTTGGTTGAGTATGATTTACTGTCAATAAGCTTCTTTATTACTCTAGTTTCAGAAACTGGAGCTATTGTTGTGCCACGGTCAAACCCTCTTACCTCATAGCGTGAACAAATTTGCTCGAACAATTGATGAAGACCACTAAGCTCATGACTGTTGTGATTGGATTCTAAGTGATCAAGTAGCTCACCATAGGCTCTCACCGCATCTAGGTTAGTATAGTGTTTTGCTGTTGTATTCTGATGATAACCACAAGCTCGACCAATATTAGCTTGTACAACTGCTGCAATATTGGCAATTGTGCTATCCCAAGAGTTTATCAGCGTTTCTTTCATCTCTTGACCAAAGTTAACACCAGCTCTAAAACCTGCCACAGTGATTGCTATTAGCTTTTCATCGAATAATGCAGCGGTTTCGTATTCACGTTTAAAGTCATTGATAGAAGAAAGCTCGTGATCTTCGAGGCCAACAAGTTTTTGACCAATGATATGGATTTGATGTGGTTCAATACCGTTAGAGAGCAAAACGTCCCTTGCAACTTTTGCCTGACTGCTAGGTACTCGAATTAGTGACCATCCTGAACCTTCATGTTCTTTGATCTGACGGATAAAACGATTTCGAAGTAAAGAGGTATCACAGAAGTCTCGCGAATTTTCATCCAATTTAATGATTTGGTTGTTGCGATGCATCTGCCTAATGCCATGGTACTCATCACTTGTTTTATGGAAGACCAAGGAAGTATCGAAGTTATGGCGGAGTATTGAATCAGCACCTGCGGCATAGAGCGCACTAAATGGCGTAGCTGAAACAAAGGCGACATTACAGGCTTGGTTGTTGTGTTCAAGGTAATTGAAGATCTTGTCATATCGAACGCTATCACTACTCGAGCCATAGTGACACTCATCAATAATGATTAGCTTAGGGGCTTGAAACTTGAAATGTGTTTTTAGTGCTGTTTCAAAATTTGTAAAGTTACTGACAACAACGTTCTTACTAGCTGCAAGATCTTGCTTTGCTTGTTCCTGAAGTGCAGTGTCAGCCATGGTCACTAGGTATAAAGTGTCCTTCAGACATTTTCTGTCTACTATGGCTTCGTCCGAAAGTGATAGTCTTTGTAAGCAGGATAGGGCGAGAGCAATGCCAGATTTACCTGATTGCATTTCCGCAGCAATGACTACAGCTCTAGAACCTGCTTCAAACTGCTTGAATGCTTGTTGTGCCGCTTCACGTTGGTGCGAGAACGTATTGCTTGAGATTGTATACTCAGCAAGTTTGCGGTGTTTATTAGAATTATTCATGACTATTACCGAGAAGTGGGGCTATGTGAAAAGCCCCATTCGAGCTTTAATTATACATTGATTCAGTTTTATCTGAAAAATGAGACTCATCACTTAGGTCTCCCGTTTTTTCAGGTAACTCGTTATGCTGCTTTTTCGCAATGGAACGATCAATATCGTACTCTCCGCGCTTGTAGAGAACAAACATAGTATCATCTCGCTCAATGCCAAAGTAATCACACATATCATGAACATCTTCTAACGTCATGATCTTCTTATCAACTTGGCGGCGAGAAATGTTGTACACACTGAATATGGTTGCAGTGATCAGTTTGTTTTCCGATAGTTCACCTGAACCAGGAGCGACAACACGGTTAAACTCAAGATATTCATCGTTGTCGATCATTGTTGTGTAGAGCTTAGCTTTCTCTTCTTGAGTCCCGTCCGCATGAGCTTTCTCAGGGTTGTTGTAACTATCACCATTGACCCATTGTGCTTTTATCCAGTTCTTCTTTTTGCCACGCATCGCTCGATTGCCTTTGACGCTTGGCGCTCCTTTGGCTGTAAACTCATTGCGAATTATCTCAATAGCTTGAAGAAGGTGTTTATCTCTGGTGTATTGACTAAAGTCTGCTTCGTCTTCTAATAATTTTGCGGGTACAGCGATATAACTATCTGTTCGGTAGGTTTCAACATCACCGATAGGGCGTCTACGTTTGTATTTGATGGTTAAGCCAACATCTAATCCATTAACTTGATATTCTTGACAAACATCCTCAAAGAATTCTCTTAGCCCATCAAAATCTGATGCCGCTTCCTCAGAGCAAGTTTTTTCTAAGTGATCCAAGATAGAGGCATAGGCTTCAGTTGCATTAAGGTTGGTAAAGTGCAGTGATGAATTATTGCCGTGATAACCACATGCACGACCTATGTTGGCTTGTACTACTGCTGCAACGCTAGCAACAGTGCTATCCCAAGTAGAGATGAGGTTGTTCTTCATCATGGCACCGAAGTTGATGCCAGCTCTTGCTCCTGCAACGGTAATTGCAATTAATTTATCCTCAAATATTTGGGCGTCATCAAACTCACGTTTAAAACGTTCTATGCTGCAATGTTCATCTTCGGGAACGCCAGTAAGTGAGTTACCAAGGATATAAACAGAACTTTCATCGATCCCTTGGCTAATTAGAAATTCTTTCGCGTCCATGGCAAAACCAGCAGGCACACGTACTAGTGACCAGCCCATGCCTTCATGAGAATTGAATTGCTCAATAAACTCATTGCGTTCTGGTGAATCAACGAGGAAGTTTTTAGTATCTTGTCCAAGCCCTTTCACCTTATTACTCTTAAGCATTTCACGAACACCGTAGTATTCATCGCTTGTTTTGTGAAATACTAATCGGGTATTGAAATCACGTCTTAAAATAGAGTCTTTAAGAGCATTCTGGGCTGCTTGCTTTGCTTCAATAATTAATGCTTGATTGTCTTCGTCTTCAGCTTCTTGTTGAAGTTCTATTGCTTCTTGATACTCAGTTTCAGCGCCATATAAAGCACCAAAAGGCGTTGCTGAAATAAATACCACTTTGCAGCTATCATTTTCTTTCTCAAGGTAATCGAAGACTTTACTGTATCTAACAGCAGATACATTCGAACCGTAGTGGCATTCATCAATAATGATCAGTTTCGGAGGGTTGCCTTTAAATTCATTTTCTAATGCTTTTTCAAAGTTAACGAAATTACTGACAACAACGTTTTTTGCCAGTTTAAGATCATCTTCAGCCTGCTCTTTTAAGGCTGTATCTGGCATGGTGACAAGGTATAGGGTGTCTTTAAGCTGTTTACGGTCACAAATATCAAGGTCATTCAAACTTAAACGCTGCAAACAACATAAAGCAAGGGCAATACCTGACTTTCCAGCCTGCATCTCTGCTGCTGTAACAACTGCTCGAACCTCACCTTTTAGTGCGTTAAATGTTTTAGTTGCTGCATTAACTTGATGAGAGTGAAGGGCGTCACTATCAAGTACGGTATGAACCATATCGCGAAGTTTTAGTGCTTTAGTTGTCAATTTGTCCTACCTAATCAACGAAAAAGAATGTTGTATATTATACCGTAATTAATCTTTTTAGTACTGACCTAAAAATAATCACATTAACTAATTGTTTTGGATTATAAATCAACACCCCGTCATATTATGTGATATCCCCGACCGAGGATAAAGTAGATATTATACCTTGTCGGGGATAAAGTGATGGTCAAAAACGAATTACAAAAAATGGATGCAGCCAAAACCACATCCATTTTATTAATTACATAGAGTAAAGCGGCGAATTAACGTCTAGTTTTTACTCCAAATAACGCTTTTCTAAGTGTGCTTTAAAGAAACTCGCATTTAGCACATCACCCGTTGCTTGTTTCACTAAATCATCCGTTGAGAATAGTGATGCTTTGCTCCAGATATTATCTGATAACCAAGTGAAGATAGGGCTTAAATCACCGCTTAGTGTGGCTTTCTCTACATCTACGGTTTGTTTCATTGCAGCCATAAACTGTGCTGCGTACATTGCGCCTAGTGTGTAGCTTGGAAAGTAACCAAAGCTGCCGTCTGTCCAGTGAATGTCTTGCATACAGCCGTTTTTGTAATTGCCTTTGGTGGTTAAACCTAGGTATTGCTGCATTTTTGCATCCCACAGTTCAGGGATATCTTTATAGCTGATGTTACCGTTCATTAAATCACGTTCGATTTCATAACGTAAAATAACATGAGCAGGGTATGTCGCTTCGTCGGCATCAACACGGATAAAATCAGGTTTTACACGAGTGTAGATTTTTTGCAGGTTATCTGTTTCAAAGATCTTTTGATCCGCATTCACAAAGTTCTTTTGCACTAATGGTGATAGTTGAGAAATAAATTCAGCACTTCGGCCTAACTGCATTTCAAAAAATAGACTTTGAGATTCGTGAATTCCCATTGAGCGTGCTTCACCAACGGCAAGGCCAGCAAATTCTTTTGGTAAACCTTGTTCGTAACGAGCGTGTCCTGTCTCGTGAACAGTTCCCATCAAAGATTGCACAAAATCGTTTTCATCGTAACGTGTAGTTATACGAACATCCGTTGGTACGCCGCCACAGAAAGGGTGCATGCTGACATCAAGACGACCATGGTTAAAATCAAAGTTTAAAAACTTCATTACATCCAAACTCAACTGACGTTGTTGCTCGGTTGGGTAATGACCTTGTGGCAAATAGATAGACTCTGTCGCTTGTTTCTCTTGGATATTTTGGATGAGCGCTGGTAGCCATGATTTTACGTCATTAAATACCACATCCAGTTTTGCTGTGGTGGTTCCCGGCTCGTATAAATCAAGCATGGCATCATAAGGGGTTAGGCCTGTGATCTCAGCGCGAATCTGTGCCTCTTCTTGAGATAGGGCAACGACTTCTGCAAAGTTTTTACTAAAGCCATCCCAGTCGTTTTCACTGCGTTGTGAGCGCCAAGCGTGTTCACATTTCGAGCCTGCTAACGATTGTGCTTCTACTAGCGTTTCAGGTAGGGCTGTGGTTTGTTGCCATTTTGACTTCATTTCACGTAGGCTTGCACGTTCGTTATCAGACAGAGACTCTGATTCTGCTTTATCAAACCATTCTGCTAGTTGTGGTTCTGTACCCAGTTTATGAAGATGTACAGAAAGTTCGGCCATGGCTTCTGAACGAGCGTAGTTACCGCCTGATGGCATTACAGCGGCTTGATCCCAACCGCAAATAGCAGATAAGTGTTCAAAACGAGATATTTTTAAACTGTGAGCAACAAGTTTCTGATAATGACTCATGAGGCTAGTTCCTTGTAAGGTTTTTTAGTTAAGGCTCATGATATCGCGATTGTCTTAAGATAGGGTAGTGAGTTATTCAGTGATTTTTAAAATATCAAAAAATGACCTCGAAAGTTCGAGGCCAAATGAGAGAGAAGCTAATTCGAAAAGGATGAGAAAATGTATTAGCTAATTTTTACGGGCCAACCGTAAGATGTATATTCTTCTGCTAATTTGGTCGCAATATCCAAAGAGACGGTTGCAGAAATCCACCTTCCAATCCCCATGATTTGATATTCAAATTTTACATGATTCATTGCTGTTTACCCCGTGATATGAATGCCTGTACTTTAACCGTATATCGAACAAATAACTTTCCGATAAAGGTCAAAAAGATCCATATATGGCCTATTTTATATAAATATGATGAATCTATGAAAAGTGCGATAATTAATAGAGTTAATGCTCTAGTTATAAAATGAATAGCTTTCTTAAACGGTTTGTTATAAAACGAGATAAAAGTAAAAAAATGGATATTTTATGATAATGGATTTTTGGGCGTTTTTTATTGCCATATTGCTACTTACAATGACTCCTGGTTTGGATACGGCGTTGGTTATTCGTAATACAACGCGTGGTGGTTGGAAAGATGGCATAACTTGCAGTCTTGGTATTTGTTGTGGGCTGTTTGTTCATGCAACCATGTCGGCAGTTGGTCTGTCTGTGGTATTGGTGAGTTCGGCTGAGTTGTTTACCGTGGTGAAGACAATTGGTGCGATTTATCTTATCTGGCTTGGTGTGCAATCCATAAGAAGTACTTTTCGTCACTCACAATCCATAGACATGAACAACACTAAGAGTCTTGAAGTGACGTCATTAAAAGTGTCGTTTAAAGAAGGGTTTTTATCTAATATCCTAAACCCAAAAACCGCAGTATTTTATTTGGCGTTATTACCGCAATTTATTAACCCCGAGTACAGCGCGTTTGCTCAATCATTATTGATGGCGAGCATTCATTTTGTTATTGCGATGATATGGCAGGGTGGCGTTGCTTTGTTGGTGGAAAAAGCCAAGCAATTGATGTCTAGCTCTGTGGTTAAAAATAGAATTGAAAGGGTGACAGGGGCGGTACTTGTGATGCTTGGTGTAAACTTACTTGTTTCTAAATAATTGTTTAAAATGCCAAGCTTGATATAAAAGGTGAATGAAACCGTGCCATGCCTATTATTGAATACGCATGGCACTTTTTGTTTAGCTGTCTTTTGATCTTACTGAGTCAATCACGCTACCAATTTTCTCGGTGATTGGATTTGGCTTCTTTGGTTTTTTATCTTTCTTCGCAAAATGAACGTGCACATCTTGCTGTGCGAATGGAATCGAAATGCCTTCTTTATCAAAACGTAGTTTTACTTCACGAGTAATGTCCCAATACACATCCCAATAGTCATCGGTTTTTACCCAAGGACGAACAATGAAATCAACTGAAGAGGCACCTAGTGTGTGGACTCTGATGTTTGGTTCTGGTTTTTTCAATGCTGCAGGGTGTGCGTCTACAATCTCTGCTAAGATTTTCTCTGCGTGCTCTATGCTGTCTTCGTATCCTATCCCAAATACCATGTCCACACGTCTCACTCTCTCGTGGGTGACGTTTTTGATTACATCCCCCCAAATCATACTGTTAGGTAGAATAATGATTTGGTTATCAAAGGTTTTGATGGTGGTGTTTACTAGGCTCATGTGGCTTACTTTGCCTGATACGCTACCAGCTTCAACTAAATCACCGACATCGAATGGACGATAGATAAGTAGCATCATGCCAGATGCGAAGTTAGATAACGTATCTTGTAATGCGAAACCAATAATAATACCGGCAACACCGAAACCTGTTAATACAGGCGCAAGGTCTAATCCTATTTTTGAAAAGGCGATTAGGATACCAATAAAGTAAATCAGCTTACTCGACATGGATACAAAGAAATCTTGCATCAATTTACTCATGCGTAAATGAGGCTGAACAACCGCTTTTAATACCACGCGGCTTGTTAAACGGGCAATTAAGCGGGTAGCAAATAAGATCAGAATAAAGACTAAGAATTTTAATAGCTGATCCGGAGCGTGTTTAAGTAGCCAGTTACTGCCTGAAGATATCCAATTACTTAAGATGGCAGCAATAACAGGGAACTTAAGAATATCTTCTGTTAGGTTACCCGTTGTCGAAAATAGCTGACGCTTATAGTCGGTGGTATTGATGTCCAACTGATCGGCAATACTGATCAGTTTTTCTAACCCTGATGTAGAGTTAAATACTTTACGCTCAAAGAACAGGTGATCTAGGGTTAATGATGATTTTTCTGATTCCGAAGAGTGTTGAAGTTGGTCGGATAAACGTTGTTCACGACTAGCATCAAAGCTTAATGAAGCAGAAAGAAATTTGATTTTTTGATCAATGAGTAATTTGAACGCATCGATTTGAGCTTCGTTAGATTCACCAAGATCTGCGAGCCATTGATAATTTTCAAGCTGGTCGCTAAGGGATAGGTAATAATAGTCTCGGGTTTCTTTTAATGTGTTTTGAAGCGCTAGCTTATGTTCAATGTCAGCTTTATCAAGTTGTGCTTGTTTTGATTTTAGTTCTTTATCTAAATAGGCAAAAGATCGCTCTGCATAACCAATTTGGTTATTCACCTCTGAGATTAAAAGCTCTTTTGTTGTTTTGTCATGTTCTTGAATTAGCTGTGATAAAACAGATCGCAGTTCATTATTTTTTTCGACTTGTTGAACTCGAATAATAGCCAATTCACTGCCGCTGAATGAGTTTGACTCTGTTTTTAGCCGTGCAATTTCAGCATTAATTTTCTCTAAATGACTTAAGTCTTGTGCTTCGCTAGCAAAGGAAAGTGAACTAAAGAAGAGTAAGATCCAAATAAAATGTCGCATAGAGCCTCGATAACTGTGAATTAAGCTAGGCCTATTGTAGTGAAATTTTATCAAGAGTGGCAGGATAACTTTTTAACTGATAGTCACAAAAATGAAAAAGCAGCCGAGAAAGCTGCTTTTAAATTGGGTTTATCATTTATGTAGCTCTTTATATTCGTTAATAAGTCCTTTGCAAAAGGAGATAAAAAAGCCTATGACTAAAACTAAAAGTACTGAGCCAAATATAAGAGTTAATATGTCCATATATCACCTCACTTAATGTATAAGGTAATAATAGCAGAATAAATAATATATTTGTGAGATTTGGTTTACATAAATGTTTCAAATTGTCTCTGAAAATTAACAGAGACAATTCATTGGTACGCTATATTCTATTAAAAACTTGTTCGTTTTCAGTCTCTTTTTGCTTACTAAAGAATAGGTGGGTTTCTTCAATAATAATATGACGAAGAGCGATTAAACCAATCAAGTTCGGAATAGCCATTAAGCCGTTAACAATATCAGCAATAACCCAAATAGTATCTAAATGCATGTAAGCACCAGAAGCCACTAAGCTAATAAAGATTATTTTGTATGGTAAAACACCTTTGCGACCAAATAAGTAAGTCACACAACGTTCACCGTAGTAGTTCCAGCCTAAAATAGTGGTGAAAGCGAAGAACATTAAACCGATAGATACAAGGTATGGACCAATTTGCTCAGAGCCTAGGCCAATAGCAAATGCTTGAGTTGTCATTAAGGCACCCGCTGCTTCACCTTGCCATACACCAGTAACCACTAAAGTTAATCCTGTCATGGTACAAATGATCACGGTATCAAAGAAGGTACCAGTCATTGATACAAGACCTTGTTTTACACAAGAGTCGGTTTTAGCGGCTGCCGCTGCCATTGGTGCACTACCAAGGCCTGATTCATTTGAGAATACACCACGCGCCACACCTGATTGGATAGCTAACATGATTGATGCACCAACAAAACCACCAGTTGCAGCAGTACCTGTAAATGCTGACGTAATTACTAATTGAAAAGCCGCTGGTAAAGCTTCGGCTTGCATAATTAAAACAGAAGCACACGATACAACGTAAACTACCGCCATTGTTGGAACGACTTTTTCAGCGACTTTAGCGATAGATTGAATACCACCAAGTGTCACAACCGCAACAAGGACTGTAAGGATACCGCCCGTCAACCATGCTGGTGCATTCATTGTTAGCTGTGCTGAGTCAACAATAGCGTTAATTTGTGGGAATGTACCAATACCAAAGCAAGCAACACCTAAAGCGAATAGGGCAAACAGTTTTGCTAACCATTTATTACCCATGCCGTATTCAAGGTAGTACATTGGGCCGCCAACCATTTCGCCTTTGCTGTCTGTTTTACGGTATTTAACCGCAAGTAAACATTCGGCATATTTTGTTGCCATTCCAAATACAGCAGCAAGCCACATCCAGAAAAGGGCACCAGGACCACCCAGTTTAATGGCAGTTGCTACACCTACTATGTTACCTGTACCAATGGTTGCTGATAGGGCTGTACATAACGCCGCAAAGCTTGAAACGTCACCTTTACCTGTACTTTGGTTCTCTTCTCGTGAAAAAACCATTTTAAGTGCAGTCGGTAAGTGGCGAAGTTGGAAAATACGTAAACGAAACGTAAAGTAGATACCCGTACCAACCAATAAAATCAAAAGAGGTGGACCCCAAATGAAGTTATCTATAGTAACAAGCGTGTTGTGAAAAGTGTTCATGGTTTCCCCTTAATAAAACATATAGAAAGGAGAAGAGAGAGTGGTGTACCAAAGTCAAAAGATCGACAAATAGTATAGAGCCGAGATTAATCGGATCACTTTCTCCTCTGTCCTTTTGCCTGAGAGTTTCACCGTTATCATTTTTCAGATAAGGGCTTGCTCCTTCGGCGGCCGATTTAACGGCTCTCTCCAGAGATTCCTCCAACTACAGTCCTCACCTTATTCACTTAAAAAATGAACTCGGCACCTGAAAGATTTACTTCTTCGGCGGGCGTAACCTTGACGGTTTTTGCCACTCTCCTGCAGTCTTCATCGGATCAACAAATTGTGTGCTGTATAACAGCAAGACGCTATGTTAGCTAAGTCACATTTTATTGTCATGCATTTTATTTGAAAAATTCAAAAATATTATAAGAAACCGATTTCTTTGTTCAAAATAACGACTAAAACTCAAGTATTTAGAAAGCAAAAATGTGCTAAAGTATAAGAAAAGTGAGGTGTACTATGCTAAGAATTGCGGTCATCATTTTATTATTCGTATTTGCTGCTGTGCTGTTCAAGTTCAGATCAAATGAGAAGGTTCAAAAATCGGTTATTTATACCTCTGTTGCAGGGCTTGTCATTTATGTGGCATATGTCATGATTTCAGAGCTAATTCGATAAGTTGTCTTATTTTTAACAAAGAGTATAGGGAATAACACTATACTCAATAAAATCTATTTGCTTGGGGTTATCACGTGAGTGTAGAAAATCAAACAAGAACATCTGATGAGCACGATGAAGATGTCATTATTATTGAAGAGAAATCAAAAGCGAGCCATTGGGTAGCAGGGGTAACCTTGATTATCGGTGCGGTTGCTGGTGGTTTAATTGGCTCTAGTATTTCAGAAAATAAATGGACAGAAGCCTACACTCAATTAGAAACTCAAACTAAGCAATATCAAACTCAATTAACTCAAGCAAAAGAGAAGAGTGCTGAGGTTGATGTTCTTGTTGAAAAAGAAAAACAGCAAGCATTAGAAGTTCAAAAGCAAACGCTTGATGAAGAAAAAGCACAAGCGATTGTTGAAGAATCGAAAAAACACGCGACATTAACAAAAGAAGTGGGTGCATTGAAGTCTCAAAAAGCCTCACTAGAAATGCAAGTTGAAGAGCAGAATAAGCAAATTGATAAATTAACTAACCAAGTTGATTTACAAGTGACGATGTTGACGCGCGCAAAACAGTTGTTCCAACGTCAACTTCAATTGAAAGAAGAAGCAAGTGCTCTTGAAGTTAAGATTGAAGTAACCACATCAAATGAAAAGCGCTTAGCGAAAGAGTGTGAAGTGTACCTTGAAGGTAAGAGTTGGGATGTGAAGTCTGACGTATGCCAACGTCAAGAAGCGGCGAAGAAACTCATCACTCAATATAACGATGAATTACAATTGCTACAGATGGATATCAAAGAAATTGATAGCATTAGTGAAAGCATAGGCATGTAATCGTTATTACTTCCACTGTTTGAAGAAAACCACAATTAGTTTGTGGTTTTTTTTATTTTTAGGAAATAACGATTTAATTTTTAGTATTCAACACCATTACGCTATTTTTATCTAAAATGGTAAAGAGTAGAAAGATAATGGTAGGAGAGATATGTGAGTAATCAAACGGCTAAATTTGTTCATGGATCGACCATGAGACATATTTTAGTAATGTCGGGAGCATCTTCTATTGGTTTAATGGCACTGTTTGTCGTTGACTTATTAGATATGTTTTTTATTAGTTTATTAGGACAAGTTGAGTTAGCCGCTGCCATTGGTTTTGCTGGAACGATAATATTCTTTTCAACCTCAGTTTCTATCGGTTCTTCTATTGCTATGGGGGCTTTGGTATCTAAAGCGCTAGGGGCAAAAGAGAACGAAAAAGCACAACAATTAGCGAGTAGTACACTGGCGATCGCCTTTATTGTGAATACCGTTGTAACGATTGTTATGTTCTGCTTTATTCCTGAATTGCTTTCAATGATAGGAGCAAAAGGGTTTGTTGCTGAGCGTGCTCAAGCATATCTTTCAATTTTATTACCAAGTACCCCAATTATTGCCATTGCTATGGCTGCGGGTGCCGGTCTTCGTGCTGTAGGTGATGCTAAACGTTCAATGTTAGCCACATTATACGGTGGTATTGTGAATGCCATTTTAGATCCAATTTTCATTTTTGGTTTTGGACTTAATGTTGAAGGGGCGGCGATTGCATCGGTAATCTCTCGAATTACCGTATTGGTTTTCTCTTTATACCCATTAGTGAAAACGCACAATTTAGTGAAATGGCCTGAATGGTCGATCATAAAAGATCATACACCTGCCATTATTACGATTGCGGCTCCGGCTATTATTACGAATACGGCAACACCAATTGGTAATGCGATTGTGACATCAACCCTTGCACCGTTTGGTGAAGATTTTGTTGCTGGTTTTGCGGTAATTGGACGATTAATTCCCGTTACGTTTGCGGTTATTTTTGCGTTGTCTGGAGCGGTTGGTCCAATCATAGGGCAGAACTTTGGTGCACAACGCATTGATAGAGTAAAAGACACGCTGCGTAATTCGCTGTTCTTTACTGCGATTTATTGTATTGCGGTCTCACTGATCCTGTTTTTATTGCAAGATTATATTGTTAAAGCCTTTAACTTAGTTGGTGATGCGTCGCTTATTATGATGACATTCTGTAGTTTTGTGGCTATCACCTTTATCTTTAATGGCGCAATGTTTGTGGCAAACACGTCATTTAATAACTTGGGTAAACCTTTATATTCAACGGCACTTAACCTAAGTAAAGCAACCATTGGTACTTTGCCTTTTGTGTACTTCGGTGCGCAGTGGTATGGCGGTTTGGGTGTGTTATATGGTCAAGCCGTAGGTAATGTGGTGTTCGGTATTATCAGTTTAATCGTGTTAAGAATGCACGTGATCAGTATGGTGAGAGAGCATTGTGAAACCGTATGTACAGAAGATGCACTGGCAGACATTAGTGTTACTATGACGCCGTTTTGTAATAACGATGCCGTCATCATGCAAAGTGGTGCAGAAACCGACGAAGAGTTGGAAGTTTCTGTGGCTTCAAAATAAAAGAATGGCGGAGTGTAGATACTCCGCCATTTTTATTTAATGCTCTTTATAATAGTTATTTACGTAGTTTTCTGCGTAAGAAACCAAAGCCTAATAAAGAAGCTAACGCAAAGAAGTTAAATGATGCACCTTTCTTATAATCAAGTGTGATCACAATTGGGTCATGATCAGATGCTGAATACATGTCATTGTATTTCACCATGTCTCCCGTGTATTTCGGGCTGTATTCAAATAAGTTACTTTCAGCGGCGTTAATGTGCCAATCTTCAATTTCAGCAACACGTTTTGCTAGAGACTTATTCGCTAAAGCGTGGTCAAGATTTCCTAATTCACCTGAGTAGGTGTAAGAGAAAGTATCCGTCCCATGCAGTAAGGTATTTAAGTTAATGTAACCGTAACCTTGAGTGATCTGACTGCCTGTTGTTTCATAAGGCAGTGGTTTACCATCTTTATCTGTGCCTAATGTGGTGTAAGAAGCGGTAAAGATGTCACGGTTATATTTCTCTTGGCTGTAATCCGTAAGGGTTAATAGTGGATCTTCCATGCCATAAGCATTCATATCGCCAAGAATTAACACATCGCCTTTTACGCTTTCTAGCTCATCACCAATGGCTTTTGCTGCTGATACTCTAAAGCGGTTACAGTTACCTTGTAGATCTGATGGATCTTTATCTTCTTCAAAGTTTTGCCATTGCTCAATACACTCAGAGCCTTTTGATTTTAAGTGATTAACAACAACGGTTAATGGCTCTTTAGCGTCTTTCACCATGAATTTTTGAACTAGGCTATGACGTTGGTATTTGTCATAAGCTGGATTAAATTCAATGGTCCCGCTGTTGTCACGAGTAATGGTATTTTCAGCAATGTGTTGCTCTGGTGTTTTAATTACACGTGCTTTGCCTTTGAGTTTGACTTCACTAGGGCGGTAAAGAAGGGCAACCATAATGGCATCAGAGCCTAGGTATTCCCCTTGGTATTTGTCTTTGTTTTTGATCTCAACGTATTTGTAGTGATCTTCTTCGTCTTCAAATTGAGCATTTAATGCCGTGGTTAGATCGTTAATGGCACTGTTTTCGCCAAAACCGTTATTTTCAACTTCCATTAAACCAATAATGTCAGCATCAATAGCCACTAATGCCGAGAGGATTTTTGCTTGTTGAATCGCAAAGTCATCAGCACTTGTTGCACCACGGTTTTGACCTGTTGGGTTGGCATCGCCACCAGCTGCAACGGATGTGAAGTAGTTTAATACGTTAAAACTAGTAATGGTGAGATCTGCATCGTCAACACTCGGTTCGTCAGTACGCTCTACATTAAATAAGGCTTCACCATCTTCATCGAAAGCTTGAGTGATGATATTTTCTTGTGAAATGGTATTGGTGGTAACAAGGCGGTATTGGCCGTAAGAGTAGGCGATAACCCCTTCTAAACCTTTAATGCGAGCACCAAGACGTAAGTATGAATCTGCGCTACCATCTTGATTGGAATCGGTCGCAAAATCAGGGAAATAAGGCACTTTTCCATTAGGTGCTTTATTATCAGATTCTATGGTTATTTGGCGTTTTGCATTCTCTTCAGCAAGTTGAATAGCTTCAGGGCTTTCTGCAGCAAAGAGCTGTGTAGGTTTGAATAGTGGTTCACCATGAGAAAGTACCATGTTGTTGCGTTTACTTGCGTAGTCAAAGCTGAAATTACGTGTGATACGTAAATCTGAGTGCGAAGTGAGTTTAACCTGCATCCCTTCATGACGCTCAAGGGCTTGCGCAAGCGTTTCGTTTCCATTAATGGTTAGCTCAGTAACGGATACAGGGGCTTGGTGGCCTTGAACTAAGAAGTTATTGGTATCAGGTTTTAATTGCGTTTGACCGTAATATTCTTGAACTTTGGCTTTTACACACACTAATGCGCCGGGTTGAATTTCTAACGATGGTGCACTTCCTGTGCTAACAAATATGCCTTCTGAGCTGTTAGGATCAAAATCATCGTTGAGACCTTGTAAGTAAAATCCTTTTAGTAAGCTTTCGCCACGAGCGGTAACAACACCTTGAACAAAATACTCATCATCTGAAATAAAGCCGCTAGAGATAAGAGGGGATTTATCTCCGGTTCCTTGAATCTGGTTTATTTCTGTAAATACGGGTGTTGCTCCTGATTCTGTTTGACACGCAAATGCCGGAGGTGGTGTGACGCCTTCTTGATATGCTCCTAATCCGTCAATGTTGTCTTTTGGTTTTTCAATCCACATGTTGGCATCAAACGTTGTGCTTGGGGTTAAATCAGCACGAATAAAACTCTTATCTTTCCCCCAATCTACATCGCCATCAATGCCTATGCGATCATGCTCTACACCATCTTTAAATAGCATGTAAGTCTCATCACCGTTGTGATTTACAATGCTTTCAATACTGTCGGTAACGGCTTTGATTTGGTCTGATGCTCGGCCATTAGAGATGACATAAACACTTTTGGCATCAAGAGTGATAGACGATAAATCTAAATCGTTTTTCCAGTCATTAAGGCCGTTGTATTTAGATTTAAGTGCATAACCTGAAAGGGAAACTGGGCTATCAGAGGTGTTACTGATCTCCAATGATTTGTTGTAACTTCCACCTTCCACGTATTGAGAGATGATGATGTCAGCAGAAGCGTTGCCAGATAGCGCCAAGCCAATCGCCATAGCAAGAGAGGTTTTTATTTGTGTTGTTTTCATTTCACTACTTTCCATAGTTGAGTTATATGAATTATTTTGTAGATATTAGAATTATCTATAAATAAACATCTCATATTGATGTGTCACAAACATTACCTTTGCATTAAGAGTGAGACATTGATCTTTTTGATAAGTCGCAAATCTGGCAGAGCTCAATGAAATAACAATTATGGTAATAGTGGATATTTAAACAGTGAAAGTGATAGTTCTCGCATTTCATTGTTTCTGGAGATGGATCGAAATAGAGTGATGTTTGTTCAAATTTTTCGTTAGTTGTTCACTAGCTTATGTAATCATGAAATAAAGGAATAGTGATAATAGGTTAGGATGATGAAAATAAAATTACTTGCAGCCTTGGTTGCGCTTGGGTTGACCCCACTCCCCACATATTCACATGATGAACCAAATACTGCATCAATAGATGTAGTTCTTGCTACTCAATACGAAAAAGGAATGGATATTGAAGGGTATTGGGCAAGTGAGAAGTTAGATGGTATTCGAGCATTATGGACAGGGGAAAAGTTAATAACACGAACAGGCCACACGATATATGCTCCAGATTGGTTTACTGACCCATTACCCGATCATAAGATTGATGGAGAGTTATGGGCTGGAAGAGGTGGATTTCAACAGGTAGCAAAAACAGTGTTAGATAGCCAACCTGATGACGAACTCTGGAAAAAAATTCGCTTCATGGCATTCGATTTACCTAGCTCTGCCGGTATGTTTCCTAAACGATATTATGAGCTATCAACCATAGTTAAAAAGCTCGATCACCCGCACTTAAAATTGGTTGAACATTATCCTATTAGTAATGAAGACTCTTTATTGGAAGCATTGGATGATATTTCTGCGCGTAATGGTGAGGGAGTGATGTTAAGAAAGGTCAGTGAAGTTTATAGACCTGGGCGAAGTGACGATTTAATTAAAGTGAAAAAACATCAAGATAATGAAGCCATTGTGATCGGCTATACCGATGGGAAAGGAAAGTTTCGCGGTATGGTGGGCGCGATGATTTTACGTATGCCAAATGGAAAAGAATTTAAAGTTGGCAGCGGTTTGAGTGTGGAAGTGAGAGAAAATCCACCTAAATTGGGTTCTACGGTGACCTATCGTTATAACGGTTATACGGATAATGGAATCCCAAGATTTGCGCGATACGTTGCGGTAAGAAAGAATTATTAGAATAGAAAGAGCCTCTTATTATTTTCCATTAGAAAGGAATATGATAAGAGACTCTTTGATCGGTTTTACTTTGTATTCAGTGGTGGCTCTAATTTGATAGCGTTTTTACGCTGTCTCGAACCATGAGTGTAGGCTCTAGCTGAAAGACTCGATTCGTTTCTGATTTTGTTGCTATTTTTTCTAGCAGTGAATCGACCGCTTGTTGGCCTAATCGGTGTTTTGGTTGATGAATGGTAGTAAGTGATGGCGTGATGTATTTGGCCATTTTAATATCATCATAACCAACAATTGAGATGTCATTAGGAACTGAAATGCCTTTTTTGCTTGCGCAATTGATCATTCCCATTGCCATCATGTCATTACAAACAAATAATGCCGTTGGTAGTTTACCTTTAGCATGAATTTCGTTGAAAGCCGCTTCACCGCCTTCACATTCAAAATTGCCCGATGCAATCCATTTTTTATTGATTTCTAATCCTGACTCTTCCATTGCTTGCACAAAACCGCTTAAACGCTGTTGCGCTTGTAGTTTGTTGAGAGGACCAGTTAAACAACCAATTTCGGTATGACCTTGTTCAATAAGGTGTTTTGTTGCTAGATAGCCACCGTGGTGCGAGTTGTCTTGAATTTTGTCGCTTGGAAAATCAATCAATCCCCAATCCATTACAACGGTAGGAACTGGTTGATAACGAGAAAAAAGCTCAAGCACTTGATTTTCTATCTCGGTACACATTAGCAATAAGCCATCTACACGTTTTTGTAGCAAAGTATCTAAGCTTGAATGAACACGCTCTGCATCACCTTCGGTATTACATAAAATAAGGTTATAGCCTTTTTCATAGCAGCGACGTTCTACACCTTTTACTACTTCACCAAAAAATGGGTTCGTTGAGGTTGTTACCAACATGCCAAAGGTTTTTGTATGATTGACTTTTAAACTGCGGGCGAGGGCTGAAGGCGCATAGTTTAGTTCTGCTACTGCGGCCATGACACGTTCTGAAATGTCTTCGCTAACAAATCGAGTTTTATTTAAAACATGACTGACTGTTGAGGTTGAGACACTTGCATGTTTGGCTACATCTTTGATTGTTGCCATAAATTCAATCCTTGTTTATATCGTTGCCTATATGAAATACAAATACAGGCAACGATATTTAATTATCAATGCTCTAAGAGAAAACGCTCGACTTCAGTGATTGAAGGTATTGACGTTTGAGCACCCATTCGAGTTACAGATATTGCAGCAGCAGCGTGAGCAAACTTGATTGCATCATCCAATTTACGGCCTGATTGTAATCCTGTTAGGAAAGCACCGTTGAACGTATCTCCTGCGCCTGTTGTATCTGTCGCTTGCACTTTAAAACCTTCAACTTGGCGACCAGAACCATTTTGGCTTATCCAAACCCCTTTGCTACCAAGAGTGATCATTACGGTCTCGATACCTTTTGCATGAAGTGCATCAGCCGCTTGTTGAGCGCTCGCCATATCCGTTACTTGAATGCCAGTTAATAGTTCGGCTTCTGTTTCGTTTGGTGTAATAATATCAACAAGTTGTAATAAGTCATCACTTAATTGATGTGCAGGCGCTGGATTTAATACCACTTTAGTACCTGCGGCTTTAGCAATTTGAGCTGCTTTTTCTATGGTTTCAATAGGGGTTTCAAGTTGCATTAATAGGGTATCAGCAGCTTCGATTAATCCGTGATGAGGCGCAATACGATCTGCCGTTAAACGTGCATTTGCTTCAGCAGAAATACAAATGCTGTTTTCGCCAGTTGCAGCCACTTGGATCATCGCAATGCCGGTTGGTGTATTTTCTTCTATCATGACCGCTTCGGTATTAATGCCATCAAACTGAAAAGCTTCAATCATTTGGTGACCAAAACTGTCATCACCCACACTTGCGATAAATGCAATATCAGCGCCTAAGCGTGCCGCTGCAACTGCTTGGTTTGCCCCTTTACCACCAGGAATAACGGAATAGCTGTGACCGTGTAACGTCTCGCCTGGGCGAGGGAATGATGCAACTTGAAGAACGTGGTCTGCGTTTACGCTACCTAAAACAACTAATTTATTCATAATGTGCCTTGTTTCTTATCTGTGACCGGAATGTGGCCTTAAAACTTATGGGTAAATGGGCGAACAGTTCAATTAATCCGTACATTTAACGATAGGTTTTATGTATTTCTATCTTTGAGAAGAGGGAGCACTGATACTGGTTGTTGTGAGCGTATCAATGCTCCGCTTTTATTATTTTATAAGCTGATTATTTTGTAATAACTTTTAGGTCAACAGGAATGAATTTCTCAACCTTTTCACCTTTAAGAACTTTAACCGCTGTTTCTACACCAAGTGCACCAATTAGGTCTGGTTGTTGTGCGATAGTTGCGCCAAGTAGGCCACGGTTAACCGCTGCGATACCATCTTCTGTGCCATCAAAGCCGACGATTAATACGTCTTTACCTGATGCTTGAACTGCACGTAGAGCACCTAACGCCATTTCATCATTTTGAGCAAATACCGCTTGAACATCAGGATTTGCTGCAATCATGTTTTCCATTACGTTAAGACCTTTAGTTCGGTCAAAATCAGCTGGTTGACTACCAAGTAGAGTCAGATCACCATTATCAACTGTTTTCATGAAGCCTTCACCACGTTCACGTGCAGCAGACGTACCAGCGATACCTTCAAGTTGGATAACGCGTGCTTTTTCACCCACTTTTTCCATGATGAATTTGCCTGCCATCTCACCACCAGCAACGTTATCAGATGCAATGTGGCTAACTACTTCACCACGGCTCGCACCACGGTCAAGCGTTAATACAGGAATACCAGAGCGGTTAGCCATACGAATCGCATTTGAAACGGCATCAGAATCGGTTGGGTTGATAAGAATTGCTTTTACGCCACGAACCGTAAGATCTTCAATGTTTGACAGTTCTTTACTTGGATCGTTTTGAGAATCAAGAACAATCAGTTTGTAGCCTAGGTCTTTTGCTTTTGCTTCAGCGCCTTCTTTCATGGTCACAAAAAATGGGTTATTCAATGTTGAAACGACCATTGCCATCGTATCTTGAGCTGCCGCTGTTGATGCGAAAGAGGTAGAAAGTAGGGCTGCAGAGATTAGGGTTGCTAACTTTTTCATTCTATATTCCTTATAAGGTGTAGGGCGGCACAATTCAAACATGGTACGTTTGGTTGTGCCTATTTTGTTTTACAGCAAACGAATTTATAGGGGTATTCGTATAAGTTATTGTATAAAGAGGTGTTACTTGTTTTTGTTGTCCACTAATACTGCCAGTAGGATAACCACTGCTTTGGCAATCATTTGGTAGTAAGAAGAAACATCTAATAAGTTCAGAGCGTTGTTTAAGAAGCCGATGATAAGCGCACCAATTAATGTACCCATGATGCGACCTTTACCACCTGCTAGGCTTGTACCACCAAGTACAACCGCTGCAATTGCGTCTAGCTCATAGCCCATACCTGCTGTTGGTTGAGCTGAAGAAAGACGAGATGTTACGATTAAGCCAGCCAGTGCCGCAAGTAGACCACAGATAGCATAAACACCGATCTTAACGCGATCCACATTGATACCAGATAAGCGAGTTGCTGATTCGTTACCACCTAGAGCATAAACGTAGCGACCAAAGCGTGTGTGATTTAGTAAGTACCATACAGATGCAAACACGATAACCATTAGCCAGATAGGAACTGGGATGCCAAACGCGTAACCTGTACCGAACCATGCAAAGCTGTCAGCAACATCAGTGAAGCCAGTAGAGATAGGGCGACCTTCTGTGTAAACCATTGTCACACCACGTAATAACGTCATGGTTACTAGCGTTGCAATGAATGCTTGAACTTTACCTTTTGCGATAATAATACCGCTGATTGCACCTAGAGCAGCACCTGCAAGTAGCGCCGTTGGAACCGCAATCATTACCGGAATTTCAAGGCCAATCATGGTTGCCGCAAAAGCACCACAAAGGGCTAATACAGAACCGACACTTAAATCGATACCTGCCGTTAAGATAACTAACGTCATACCTACCGCAATAATCGCGTTAACTGAGGTTTGACGCAGGATGTTTAGGATGTTGTCGACAGTAAAAAAGTTGTCGTTCAAAAAGGAAACCACGACAATCAAAAGCAATAGCGCGATTAATGATTTTTGCTCAATCAGCCATTCTTTAGAAAAAATGCCGCCTTTCTTTTGTTGTGTTTCAGTTGAAGTCATTGATTTGGTGCTCATGCTGTTACCTCTACATTTTGCTCAACAGTTTTACCTACTGCACAAGCCAATAATTTTTCTTGGTCGGCATCTTTTGCCATGAATTCGCCACTAATACGGCCTTCATGCATAACTAAGATGCGGTCACTCATTCCTAAAACTTCAGGCATTTCAGATGAGACTAAAATGATGCTCATGCCTTCCGCTTTAAATTGGTTAATTAATTGGTAGATTTCTTTTTTCGCACCAACATCAACGCCACGTGTTGGTTCATCTAAAATTAAGACTTTTGGACGAGTCATTAATCCTTTAGCAATGGCTACTTTTTGTTGATTACCACCAGATAAATTACCAATGATTTGATCACGAGTAGGGGTCTTAATGTTGAATAGACGAATAAAGTCTTCAACCGCGGTGACTTCCGCATAATGATCTAATTGAATGCCTTTCGATAGTTGATCTAAAGAACAAATCGACATGTTCTCTTTAACCGACAATCCAAGAACCAGACCATCACCTTTACGGTCTTCTGAGATGTAGGCAATGCCGTTTGCTAATCCATCACGTGGTGAAATAGGATTAATCATTTTGTTGTTTAGTTTGATAGCACCACAAGTCATTGGTAGTGCACCGTAGATGATTTTCATTAATTCAGTACGGCCAGCACCCATCAAACCAGAGATCCCAAGGATTTCCCCACGATCTAATGAGAAGCTAACATTATGAACACCAGGACCAGATACATCGAACAGCTCTAGCGACTTCTCACCATGTTGAACATCAATACGAGGGTATTGCTCATCAAGGCGACGGCCTACCATCATTTCAATTAATGTGTCTTCATCGATATCCGCAACCACACGTTCACCAATGAATTTACCATCACGCAGTACTGTGATGTCATCGCAGATCTCGAAGATTTCTTTTAGACGGTGTGAGATATAAACAATGCCACAACCTTCATCACGCAGTTCATTAATTACTTTAAATAGTGATTCAGTTTCGGTATCCGTTAACGCATCTGTCGGTTCATCCATGATGATAACTTTGGATTTGAACGACAGTGCCTTAGCAATCTCAACCATTTGTTGTTCACCTAAACTCAGTTCGCCTAATAGCTGGCGAGAGTGGTGTTTTACATTCAAACGTTTAAGTAGGGCATCGGCATCTTTGTACATTTCAGACCATTTGATCCCACCAAAGGCATTGGTTTTTTCACGGCCTAAGAAGATGTTTTCTGCAATGGTCAATTCAGGAATAAGATTCAATTCTTGGTGAATAATACTAATACCTGATTCTTGCGAGTGTTTAGGACCATTAAAGTTAACTGCTTTGCCTTCGTAACGGATTTCACCAGCATCCATTGCGTAGATGCCCGTTAGTGACTTCATTAAGGTTGATTTACCCGCGCCATTTTCACCCATAAGGGCCATGACTTTGCCGGGATAGACATTAAGACAAGCACCATCCAGAGCTTTCACTCCGGGGAAGGCTTTCTCAATGCCGTTTAATTCTAAGATAGCTTGAGTCATAACGTATCCTACTTAAAAAACAACGCCAGATTGGAAAATCACATTGGCATAAGGGGTACATTCACCTGTGCGAACAATCGCTTTACTCTCGCGAGTATGGATTTTGAATTCTTCATGAGGAATGTAAGAAACAGTGATTGATTTACCACATTGCGCTTCTTCGGCTGCAATGAGTGTCATTAGCTCATCGTGCATTTGTGGGCTAACAGTTTTAAATTCTTCGGCAACAATTACGCCCTCAATTTGCATTTCAGCAAGCGTTGCTTTTACGGTGTCTATAAAGGTAGGTATGCCTTGAATTAGGGCAAGGTCAATACGTTGTGAAGCGTCAGGAATAGGAAGGCCAGCATCACAAATGGCGATTTCATCAGTATGACCAAGTGTTGCGATAACGTATGACAATTCAGAATTTAGCAGCGTATTTTTTTTCATGAGGACACCTTAAGTTAAAAATGCAATGAGCGGTTATTGTCTGTTTTATGCTCATCGAAACGTTTGCGTAAACGTTTCGATGGTGAATTTAGAGCAAGAATTGACACATTGCATCTAGGAATGTAACTAAGTGTGATCAAACGCAGGAATCTAATTGATGAAAGACTGAATAAGAGATCTAGCGCAAAGTTTAATGGAATGAGCTTAAGTGAGGGGTAGATTGAAAAATAAAAGGTGCTTAATTCTTCAACAAGGAAAAGCAAATTCTGCATTTCAGATTAAGCTTAGATTTTGAGTATTGTATTTAATAATCTGTTCATTTTCTTTCTTTTGTCGTTTAAAGACTAATCGAATTTATATAGTATGAAAAAATAGGTTAGTAGGGAGAAAAAAGCATGTTAAACGAACAATGGTTAGATATCGATGGTGATCAATTATATTGCTTATCAACTCAATTTGAACCAGCTAAGAAAACAGTTGTATTTATTCATGGCTTAGGAGAGTCTCACCTCTGTTTTGTTGATGCGCTGGATTATCTGTCTCAATATAATTTAGTCATGTTTGATATGTGTGGATATGGGTATTCTCCTGCATCAAAAATTTCACATACGACAGAATTTCAAGCTCTACGAGTATTAAAAGCGCTTGATTTACTAGAGGTAAAGCAATGTATTCTTATTGGTCACTCTTGGGGGGGCGATATTGGTACGTTAGTGTGTCATCTTGATGATCAGAATAGAATTGGTGGCTTCATTAATGCTGAAGGTGGACTACATGAAGAAAGCATTATTTTGTCTAAAATTATCTCTGATAAATATCGTAGCAGTGATAAATCTGAGTTCAAATCATGGGTACATGGAAGCGGTTTTGCAGAACAATTCTCTTTATCTTGGGGACACAGTGCTGGAGTTAAATACTTATCGTCATTGAGACGCTGTTCTCCAATTGTATTAGGTGAAACGGCCAGTGAAATATACGAACAGCATAAAACGCTTGATTCAAGAGGTGTTGTTCAATGGGGACAAATTTATGAAAGTTTACGTTTACCTAAATGCTATTATTGGGGAACGGCTAGCCTTGAAGGATGTGGAGACGCATTAACATTTATTACGTCATTAGAAAATAAATCATTTCAAGATGAAAATCATTGGGTTCAAAATAATGCTGCTTTATTTTACCAAGAAGTCGATACGTTTATTTGTTGTTTAGAATAAATATTACGGCGAATTTAACTGATATATCGAGTGACTCTCATTTTTTTATATTCAATGCCAAGTTATTAGAGTGACTTGGCAAATTTATTGTCAGAAATAAAAACAGTGATGATGAAGTAAAAATACCTATATAAACTTAGTTTTAGTTAGTGAATATATTGTTTATACAGGGATGAAAAATGAAAACGAAAGCATTATTTATCGGTACTGCATTAAGCATATTGACTGGTTGTGCGACCACGTTGCCAACGGTTTATGATGTTGATGTAAATAACTTAGAAGAGAATCAATCCGTATTAATTTTTTCAGCTGGTGCATACGAAGCTTGTAAGAGTAATACCGTTCAAGTCGTTATAAAAAAAGCAGAAGATCCGGCTGTGTTCGCTGATAGTATTGGTGTTTATCAGTTAAATAATGGATACATTGATAGTTTTTTTGAATCAGAATATGCCTTAGTTTATTCAACCGTTCTTGAGCCGGGTACTTATGATTTCTGGTTATCAAATACGAATCCGTTTTTTAGTTATGATGAGCCGATGATCACCGAATCATTTACATTAAAACCGAAAGAAATAAAGTACATCGGTGAAATTTATGGTGATCGCTGTGGTGGTAATGGAGACATTACTATTATGGTGCATGATAAAAATGAACGAGATCTTAATTATGTGGGAAATAATATTGCTGATATCGATATAAATACAATTGTTGTCGAACCAGTAAAAGCCACTTTACGTGATAATAAAGCAACAGAGTAGTTTGTTATTTGAATTTATTATAAGGAAATAAGATGAAAAAAGGATTATTGGGTGTTATTGCGGTTGGTCTATTTGTTTTTATTGCTAGTAATATGAACAATACGGAAAGAGTACCATTAAATACGCCATTACCTGATAATCCTTCATTTAATATATCAAACGATTTTGATGGTGATTGGAGCGGAAAACGTATTGATATTAGTGGTGATGGTATTTGTCGTCAAACAAGCGTTGTCGGTACCATTCAAGAAGGAAAGGTGTCGTTAAGATTAGTGTATAACAATACGACCCTAAAAGGGTGGATATCCGATAACGGAGAGTTAACCCTGTATGCAGATAGTCAAAAGTGGGGCTATCGCTTTACTGGTTTAGCTAGAAATAACCGTATAGAAGGAGAATGGAAAGTAACGAATGCACCGTGCCGAGGTACATGGTTTATTGAAAAACAATAGAAGAAATGATTCATATCGCAGCCGTGAAAGATAAATTGCTTTTAATGATCTTTAAGAGTGCTGAATTTATTACGTAATTAATTCACTTAATCGCACCGAAATAGGCTAAAATGATCGGCTATTTTTTAGCTTTGAGTTCTTTATATACATGACCACTACGACAGCACCTGCCAATTTTACAGAACTTGGCCTTATTTCGCCTCTTTTAGCTCGTTTAACTGAGTTGGAATATCAACAGCCAACACCAATTCAAGCACAAGCTATCCCAAGCGTGCTTGCTGGACGTGATTTGATTGCAGGAGCAAATACAGGTTCTGGTAAAACTGCAACGTTTGCTTTGCCTTTATTGCAACAGATTGCGGAACTTCAATCGGGTAAAGCGCAAGCGAGCAAAGGGAACTTTGTTACTGGTTTAGTATTAGTACCTACTCGTGAGTTAGCGAAGCAAGTTGCGGATAGTATTAAGTCTTACGCTGTGCATTTTAATGGTGCAATCAAAACCGTTTCTGTCTTTGGTGGTGTATCCGTAAATACTCAAATGCTTGCACTACGTGGTGGTGCAGATATTTTAGTTGCGACTCCAGGACGTTTACTTGATTTGATTTCAAGTAATGCAGTTAAGCTAGATAAAGTAAAAACGCTAGTGCTTGATGAAGCAGATAGAATGCTGAGCTTAGGCTTTACTGAAGAGCTTAATGAATTATTAGCATTAGCGCCAAAGCAAAAACAAACATTACTGTTTTCAGCAACGTTTCCAGAAGAAGTTCAAACATTAACTCAAGCGCTATTGAATAATCCTGTAGAAATTCAATTACAAAGCGCAGATGCAAGTACCGTCGTACAACGTGTCTTTACCGTGAATAAAGGTGAGAAGACATCGGTTCTTGCTCATTTGATTCAAAAGAACCAATGGCGACAAGCGCTTATCTTTGTAAACGCTAAAAATGCGTGTAATCATCTAGCCGATAAGCTTGCTAAACGTGGTATTGCAGCGGAAGTGTTCCATGGTGATAAAGGTCAAGGTGCTCGTACTCGCGTTCTTGAAGCATTTAAAGCGGGTGAGATTGATGTTTTGATCGCAACAGATATTGCCGCTCGTGGTTTGGATATTGAAAAACTGCCTGTTGTGATTAATTTTGATTTACCAAGAAGTCCAGCAGATTATATGCACCGTATTGGTCGAAGTGGCCGTGCAGGAGAAGTTGGTCTAGCATTATCTTTGATTGATTATGAAGATTACCATCACTTTAAAATCATTGAGAAGAAAAATAAAATTCGTCTTGAGCGTGAGCAAGTTGAAGGGTTTGAAGTGAATGAAGAGATCACAGAAGCACTTTTAGCTTCAATTAAGCCTGTCGCTAAACCTGAAGGCTCTGGTAAAAAGAACAAAAAGAAATACAAAGATAACTGGTAACTCTATACTGTTATATGAATAATCTAAAAAACACTCGACAGTTAAAATTTGTCGAGTGTTTTTGTTTTAATCATTCTGTTTTTATAAGAGAGGAATAAGATGAAATACTGGTGGATTCTATTTTCATTATTCTTATTTGGTTGTAATGAAGAAGCCCATGAGATTCCAGATATTAATCAAGCAGTGTCATTAATATCTCAAGAAAATAAACCAAATTTTGATGTTGGTTATGCTGATTTAAATTCAGATGGATTTGATGATGCAATTGTAATGTTGAAAGGAATGAATTGGTGTGGGTCTGGTGGGTGTACCGTATTAATTTTTCAAAATACGGGTTCGGATTTTACATTCATATCTAAAAGTACAGTAACGGGTTCACCAATACGTATTGCTGAAACAAAAACGAGTGGATGGAACGATATAATTGTATGGTCAAAAGGAAAGGGAAGTGTATTAATGCGCTTTGATGGTGAGAGTTACCCTAGTAATCCATCAATGCAAAGTTTGGTAAGTGAAGACCAAGAGAAAAATGCAAAAATCATTTTAGAGTGATAATCATGCTATTTGATAATGGAGGAATACTATGTAGACCTCCATTTTTGCTATTAAGATTCTATATAACTGATTGAATTAGTGGAAAGAGAACTGCATACCTAATTGGTATGTGATTTCACTCTCGATTCGTTCTGCATATTTAAAGCCTGCAACTAATCCAAAAACACGTCCAAATTGAAATACGTTTTTAATTCCTAACGTATCTTTAGATTCATCTAAAAATTCATGTTGATAGGTTGCATCCAGTAGCCAGTGATTTGCTATTTGTGTTTTTACTCCGACTTTACAGTAGCCAGCACCTTCTGAGTATGATCTTGAGTCACGTTCAGCATGGTAGTTTACCCAACCACAAGAGGCAGGAACCGATAAGGTTGGTGTTGAGTAAAAAGCGTAACCAAGACCAGCTTTCCAAGTATCAACATCCGAACTGATTCTGGTTGCGAAATCGGCGTACCCATCAAAAAAGACTTTATCTACAAGGTTTGCGTTAACATCAATATATAGGCCTCCTAATGTTTTTTTCTCATCATTACTGTATTTATCGTTAAAATACGGGGATAGAGCTTCGGAAGAGTATTTAGCTGATTGAAAACCAATACCAATATATGAAAAATTATTGGCTATATTACTTGAAGCAAATGCTGGAACAGACAGCAGCGAAATTAATAGTAGTTTTTTCATTATAATTGTACCAAGTGAGTTATTGCTTTGGTGTATAACTTTGTCCAAGGTATGTTACTTTTGTATGTAATTTGATACAAGTGATTGAACTATTATTTAATGACAGGTTTCTGAGTAAATAGCGATATAATGTTATTTAAAATAAGAAAGATTATAGAGACAAAATGAGAAAATTTTATACAACGGAAGGAAATACGTCTTCCAAAAAACAAAAAGAAGCTTATCCTATTCTGGCGTTATGTGAAAAGTGCGTCACAGAATATATTGTTATTAGCGAAGGCGATAGAACATATGATGAATGTGCCAAATGTGGTGCAAGTGATTAATCACTCTACGAATTTGTCATTTATTTATAGTAAGAATTGTAGTTAAGGAAATAAAATGAGCGCAATTGGTAATTTAATCTGGTTCCTTTTTGGTGGCGTATTCATGGGGCTAGCATGGTGCTTTTTTGGGATCTTAGCCTTTATTAGTATTATTGGTATTCCTTGGGGGCGAGCGTGTTTTGTTATGGCCGGATTCTCTTTCTTTCCATTTGGTAAAGAAGCCATTTATCGTGATGAATTAACGCGTTCTGAAGATATTGGTACAGGTAGTTTAGGTTTTATCGGCAATGTTTTATGGTTTATTTTTGCTGGCTTCTGGTTGGCTCTTGGTCATGTAATGTCTGCTGTTGCGTGTTTTGTTACTATTATTGGTATTCCGTTTGCTATTCAGCACTTAAAATTGGCAGCGATTTCAATTGCACCTATTGGTCAAACTATCGTGGATAAAGAAGTGGCAGCGGCGGCTCGTCGTGCAAATGGAGAAGCTGAAGCAAACAAGTGGCGATAACATAATAAGTTAAGGGATAATTTTTAATTTATCGTCTAGTTACTTATTACTTGCTATTAATACTTTTTTTACTAAAATCGCACAACATTTATTCTGTAGTGATTATTTAATGAAAAAACGTGTCATTAGCTCAATGTTTGTTCTAACAACGCTGCTAACCGGTTGTGTAACTTTTCCAACTAAAGAGTCTGAAAAGGTCGACGTTATTTGGGATGAAGTAAAAGTAGTTGAGAATTGCCAACGTCTGGGAATCGTTTTTGGTTCAGAAGGGCATTTTTATGATTACTGGCTACATGCTGATAAGGATATGGTTTGGGGAACATTAAACCAAATGCGTATCAAAGCTGCAGCGTTAGGGGCGGATACATTGTATCTATACCAGTCTTTAGATTTTTCAAGCTCTGTGACCATGTTTGGTAACGCTTATTTATGTAATACCAATCGTAGTAAATAATTGTTCGCTCTAGCTTGTTAAAATGCTCGATAACTACGTTAGAATTTTTGATTGTAGAATAACTACTTATCGAAAAATTCTGCCTTGTTCTCAAGCATTTTTCCTTCGCTATTTCTGATCACTTACTTACTGTGATTGGTATAATACAAAAGAAACGAAATAAAGCGTTACCACGTAAAGAAAGTGGAACTAGATAACTGGTTTCACTTTTTATTTGTCCGTTGGTTCTGAAATTTGATAAAGCTTGTGTTCATCACAAGTTGTTTCGCAATTACATACTTTATCAACACCAACATTATTTAATCCGCCACAACTTCCTTGGATCTCTTTACGTCCAAAAATCACGCCTAATGCCATTAGTAAAATGACCAATACAAAAGCGCCAAAAGTAATTAAAACGGTACTCATGCTTTACATCCTAATACAGTGAATGTTTGTTTTGGTCGTGATGGTGCTGTTAACTTTGGCGTCATAACATTTTGTTTTTTACTACAACACCCTTGCTTTGTATTTTTACAAGGCCGGCCTTGAGTTGCATTGGTCAGTTCAGGCAAATCTGTAAATACAGCAGTATTTAATGATGCATTGCCTTTGGCATGAAATACTCGAATGTTGGATTTAAGTAAGTTACCAAGCATCTTTTGCCCAATGTTACGAACGACAAGTACATCAATTTGTTGGCTTTTTAATAATGATAGTAGTGATTTTTTGCCACCGCAGCCCGTACTATTCAGTGCAGGGTTTGGTGTTATTTCTGAATGTTCTTTATCCGTAAATAGAAACGATTCTGCTTTAGAAAAGTGTCCTGCGATACGACCATTTTGGTATGGAATAGCAAATTTCATTATTCAGTCTCCACTTGGAGCATTAAAGCCTGACCATTAACTAAACAACTGCTTACTTTAAATCTTGCTTGTTTCACTATGTTGCCGAAGGTTTGGCGTGACACCATCATTTGATCGGCAGCGTCTTGCTGACTTAATCCTTCAAAATCAGCCAATCGCAATGCTTCTAATTCTTCAGCAAGTAATTGGACTTGCGGTAATTCTGTTGTTGGTACGCCATTAGGTTTAAAGCAACTGTATGGTGCTCTACTACAAATTCGACGACATTTTTTAGGTCTAGCCATCAATGCTCTCCATTAAATTTGATGAAAGTATAGGCTCATTACTGGCATATGCCATGAACTTGACAGCGAAGATTAAAAAACAATCATAGAAACGCATTTTTTAATTTTTGTGTAAATCACTTATCTGAGGGTAGCGACAAGAGGCAATTTATTCGTTAATATCGCCACAATTAAAATAAATAATTGGCTATAAAATATGAAAATATCTGTTGATGGTGGTTCGTTTAAAGTATCGATTGAAACTGAATTTGAAGGCTTAGTTTCAGAAGCGACAACTATCTTTGATGACACTCGTAATCAAGCTGGTTCAAACGACAGAGCGATTTTACGTTTTTTACAAATCATTATTGAAAACCGTGAAGATAATGATGCAATTGGTTATGCAACAATGGGTTTATTAGGCTGGTATAACGAGATTATTTACCCAGTAGAAAATCAAGACATCGTATTAAATCTACCAAAAATTTTGCCACATCTATTAAATCCAACTGGCGATTTAACAGCGAAAAGTGCTGCAGAAATGAACGCATTTAAACATTAATAAAACGATGAACCAATCTACTATCCAACAAGTGATTGCGAATTTCACTTCGATTGAACAAGCACTTGAGCATTTTGAGATTGAGTTCGACAGTAAGTTTATTAATGAGTATCGAGTGCCATTAATGAAACGTTTTAATGGCAACTTGATTTTAGCAAAACCTGACGATTGGTTTTCAGCTCGCCGAGCACTTAAAAATGCGTATTGTAAAATACAAAGAGGGCGACTAGACCCACATACACGTTCGGCGTGTCGTGGTTGCACAACTTGTCAGCGTCGCTAGATTTCAGATAGAAAAACGCCCCGAGTGAATATTCGCTCGGGGCGTTTTAGTTTTAGATATTACTATTTAGTATTTAATTTATTCATTTGAGCTTGAAGCTTATCTAGCTGTTGCATTTTCGCTTTTAAGCCAAGTGATTGTGCACTAATAGCAGCAGGGTTCATTTGAGTACTCATTTGCATTGGGTAATCAGGTAGAGTATTAAAGAACTCGGCTAATACGTCTTGCATTGGTACAAATAACCACATGTTATCTGCCATCCAGCGTAAGTACATACCTGATTCATGTGGTGCTTTTTCAAATGGGTCTGCACGTAGATGGATAATTTGAGGCCAGTTTGGTGATAAACGAACCGCATCAGAAATATTACCTTCCATTACCGCAAAGTTCAGTTTCCAATCTTGCCAGCGAACCGCATTCAACTCACCATTTGCAGTGAAGTAAAGCAGTGATTCACGAGGGCCTTTATCTACTTTTCCTTCAAAGTATGGTTTGAAATCGTAACCATCAATATGAACTTTGAACTCTTTACCGTTTGCTTTGTAACCTTTAGCCAGTTTTTCTTTTACGTTTGGAACACCTGCAGCATCAAGTAGGGTTGGAAGCCAATCTTGGTGCGCCATCATTTCATTAATTTTCGTTCCTGGCTTGATGGTTCCTGGCCAACGAACCAGTTGTGGTACACGCATACCACCTTCCCATGTTGTGCCTTTTTCACCGTAGAATGGTGTGGCACCGCCATCAGGCCATGTTACTGTTTCTGCACCGTTATCGGTTGAGTAAATAACGATCGTGTTATCAGCTACACCAAGCTCATCCAGTTTATCAAGTAGAACACCGACTTGATCATCGTGTTCAAGCATACCATCAGCATAAATACTTACGCCTGATTTACCTTGGTATTTTTCTTGTAGACGAGTCCAAACGTGCATACGAGTTGTGTTATGCCAGATGAAGAAAGGTTTATCTGCTTTTACCGCTTTTTCCATAAATGCTAATGAAGAATCTAAGAACTCTTCATCTGCGTGCTCCATACGCTTACGAGTCATTGGGCCCGTATCTTCAATCTTACCATCAGCATAAGATTTAATTACACCACGTGGACCATAGTTTTTACGGAACTCAGGATCTTTAGGGTAGTAGTAAGTTTCTGGCTCTTCTTCAGCATTTAGGTGGTAAAGGTTGCCAAAGAATTCGTCAAAACCGTGATTAGTTGGAAGATGTTTATCTTGGTCACCAAGGTGGTTTTTACCAAATTGTGCCGTCATGTAGCCTTGTTCTTTGAGTAGATCGGCAATGGTTGGAGCCCAATCAGGAATACCATGATCAGAACCTGGCATACCAATGGTTAATAGGCCTGTGCGGAAGGGTTCTTGACCTGTAATGAAAGCAGCACGTCCAGCAGTACAAGATTGTTGGCCATAGTGATCAGTGAATAATGCACCTTCATTTGCGATACGATCGATGTTAGGTGTTTTATAACCCATCATTCCTTGGTTGTAGGCGCTAATATTCCAATAACCAACATCATCACCAAAAATAGCAAGAATGTTAGGTTGTGCAGCTGCCATTGCAGCACCAGAAGTTGCAAGTAAGCCTACACCAACAGCAATCTTACTTAAATGATTACTCATAAATAACTCCAAAATAGTAGTTGTGATTAATTTGAGCTCACTTTAATTAACAATTTTGGAATCGTCGCTTTATAGACTTTATAACTAAAAGTTATGTTGTTGGTTATTTTGTTGATTACAAAGGTTTTTTACGTATTTTTGAATGTTTTCATACATAACTAAACTGAGAGCTTTCTCAAAGTGTTTGAAGTGGTAATTCATTGAATATTTTAGAATAACGACTAGCATAACGTGACCATCGATATACATCACTTGCAATTGCGGCTTCAAAAACAGTTTTGATATCTGGTTGTTTTAATGCTCGACGAAAGGCAAAAAGTTTACTGATTTGTTCAAATTCTTTTGGGGTAAATCCAATCATTTCTTTAAACGCATTTCTAATGGTTTTTTCTGAAATATTTTTTTCTTTAGATAGTTTATTAATAGCATCGGTTGAAGACATTTCCATCATATAATCAATACACTTAGGAATAAAATTGCGTCTTGGTAAACGGCTTCTTCCCATTAATGCTTGTCGGCGCATTGGAATTGGATGTAAAGATAAAAGCTCGACAATATGCATTAGCAAGGTTGCCCCTACATTTGATTGATTATTTGGAAACATATTACTTGCATTACGGACGGCAGTTTTTAACTCTTCTGCGTATTTTATATCAATACCTACAGGTACCAAACTACCGCAAAGTTGGTGAAATTGTTTGTTATCGGTATTGATATCGCATACCAAAATAGGGCTATTACCTGGTATTTGTAAGCAAAATGGTTGTTGGCTTTTTTCTGAAATTAAAGCAAATTGGTGTTCTTCACATAGAATGCCATTAAAAAGCATGCCTGTATTATTTACATCGAGTAATAACAATGTCTTTGGTTGTGACGTAGAAGGAAGCTGAAAACTAAATAAAGAGAATGGGTCAGGACTTTCAAATAGGTAAAAATTTACATTATTTCGTTTCAGACACTTAAATGAGAAGCAGGCATCATTTAATGGAAAACTGAATTTTGTGATTAAGGCTTGTCCATGAAATATTGACCATAATTTTTCACTGAACTCATCAAATGTAAAGTTTGCATTTATCTGCATAGGTTTACCTTTATGTATCTTATAAATAGCAAAATAGGGCCCATATGAGCCCTAAGTTTTGTTTGTGTTATTTATGAGCGTCTGCGACTTTTTCCATGTTTTTCATCTGTTGCATTACTTTATCGACAGAGAAGCTTGGAATTTCTTGACGTGGTGGGAACTCTTTAAAGCTTTCCATCATTTTCGCCACTTTTGCTTGAGTAGGAACAAGTAAAAATACATGATCAAAAACCCATTCATCATACCCAAAGCCTTGATCTGCTTTTTCATATGGGTCTACTTGCATATCGAAGATCATTGGCATACGTAGGTTGGTAAGTTCACGTGTCCATACTTTCCAACCTTGGTTTTCTTGTATCTTGAAGTGTATTTTCCAACGGCCGTCACGCATAGCCAGTAGGTCACCATCATCAGACCAATAGAAGAATTCTTGACGAGCACTCTCTTTTGATTTGCCTGTTAGGTAGTTAACTTGGTTATAACCGTCTAAGTGGTTTTTGTACGTTTTACCATTATCCGCTTTGTAGCCTTTGAGTAGTTGTTGCTTAATGTCTTTATTACCAGCGATTGCTGTTAGTGTTGGTAGCCAGTCTTCACCAGCAAACATGCCACTAAGTTTTGTGCCAGCTTTGATGTGTCCCGGCCATTTTATAACGGCTGGTACGCGGAAACCGCCTTCCCAACCTGTATTTTTCTCCCCTCGGAATGGACTAAATGCAGCGTCAGGCCATGTCGCATTCATCGGACCGTTATCAGTTGTATAAATGATGACAGTGTTATCACTGATACCAAGGTCATCGACTTTATCAAGCAGGTCACCAACAATATTGTCATGTTCAACCATGCCATCTGCATAGTCACCAAGCCCTGTTTTACCTGAGTTTTCAGCTTTAACATGAGTTCTTATATGCATGCGAGTCGCGTTGTACCAAGTGAAGAACGGTTTGTCGGCTTTTACTGCTTTTGTCATGAAGTTCATCGCCGCATCAAGCGTTTCTTCATCGACGGTTTCCATACGTTTTCGAGTTAGAGGGCCCGTATCTTCGATTTTTCCATCGGCGTATGAGTGAATAACACCACGAGGTCCAAAGTTTTTACGGAAAACAGGATCTTTAGGGTAGTCTGCATTTTCTGGTTCTTCTTCAGCATTTAGGTGGTAAAGGTTGCCAAAGAATTCATCAAAACCATGGTTCGTTGGCAGCATGTCATCACGGTCACCAAGGTGGTTTTTACCAAATTGACCAGTAACGTAACCTTGATCCTTTAAGGTTTGAGCAAGTGTAATGTCTTGTTCCTGCAGACCTTGTTTAGCACCGGGTAGTCCAACTTTAGTTAAGCCTGTACGGATAGGCATTTGACCTGTAATAAAAGCAGAACGTCCTGCCGTGCAAGATTGCTGACCGTAATAAGTGGTAAAGAGGGCACCATCATTTGCAATGCTATCAATATTCGGTGTTTGATAGCCAAGCATGCCTTGGTTATAAGCAGAGATATTGCCGTAACCAATATCATCACCAAAAATCACAAGGATATTTGGTTGAGCTGCAGCATAGGCCACTTGGATCCCTGATAAAGCAAGACCCGTTGCAATGGCCGTTTTTTTTACTATTTTGTTCATCTGTATCTCCTGAACGAATGATTTCAGCTAGATGATATTGGAAAGGAAACGGCATTATGCTGCAAAAGCGGAAAAAACGATGTGTTGGAATTGGTTATTAAGCTCATAACTAGCGGTTATGTAGTTAAAAAGTAAAATTATTGTTGTATATTCCGTTGTCAGTTTTAGGTTTATGTACTATACCTTTAATTATGCTCTTTTTATCAATGAAACAGGAGTTTATATGGAAGTCAAAAAAGGAACGAAGCGTAGATTAACAATACTAAGTGCAGTGTTAATGGGAGCTTCGGGGTATACATTAGCAGCAGAAAAACCAAATATTCTGGTTATTTGGGGCGATGATATCGGTCAGTCTAATATCAGTGCGTATACTTTTGGGTTAATGGGATATAAAACACCCAATATCGATAGTATTGCTAAAGAAGGCATGATGTTTACTGATTATTATGGTGAGCAATCATGTACCGCTGGTCGATCAACTTTTATTACAGGGCAAAGTGTTTTACGTACAGGTCTAAGTAAAGTTGGGTTACCTGGTGCAGATATCGGTCTACAAGCTGAAGATGCAACGATCGCTGAAGTACTTAAACCTATGGGATACATGACAGGGCAATTTGGTAAAAACCACCTTGGTGATAAAGATGAATTCCTTCCTACAGCACACGGTTTTGACGAATTTTTTGGTAACCTTTATCACCTAAATGCTGAAGAAGAACCAGAAAATATTGACTATCCAAAAGATCCTGAATTCCGCAAAAAATTTGGTCCTCGTGGTGTAATTAAATCTTTTGCTGATGGAAAAATTGAAGATACAGGTCCTCTAACTCGTAAGCGTATGGAAACGGTAGATGATGAAACGGTTTCTGCGGCTATTGATTTTATGGGACGAGCGGTGAAAGCGGATAAGCCATTCTTTGTATGGTGGAACGCAACTCGTATGCACTTTAGAACTCACGTAAAACCTGAATTACAAGGTTCAACAGGCATTAGTAACTATGCTGATGGTATGGTTGAGCACGATAACCACGTTGGTGAACTTTTAAAAACAGTGGATAAACTAGGTATTAAAGATAACACCATTGTTTTCTATTCTACCGATAATGGTCCTCATATGAACTCATGGCCGGATGCGGGTACAACACCATTCCGTAGTGAGAAAAATACAAACTGGGAAGGCGCTTATCGTGTTCCTGCAATGGTGCGTTGGCCAGGAAAAATTGAACCAGGTGTAGTATCGAATGAAATCATGCACCACATGGATTGGCTACCAACTTTTGCAGCTGCTGCTGGTAATGACCATATTAAAAAGGATCTGAAAAAAGGAACCAAACTGGGTAATAAGAGCTTTAAAAACCATTTAGATGGTTATAACTTCCTCCCTTACCTAACTGGTGAAGAAGAGAAAGGCCGTCGTGAAGAAATCTTCTACTTCACTGATGATGGTGACTTAGCGGCACTTCGTTATAACAAGTGGAAAGCGGTATTTATGGAGCAACGTGTGAAGGGCACGCTTCAAATTTGGGCTGAACCGTTTGTAACATTACGTATGCCTAAACTGTTTAACTTACGTATGGACCCATATGAAGTCGCTGATGTAACGTCGAATACTTATTATGATTGGTTGCTAGACCATGCTTATATGTTCGTACCAGCGCAAGCTTATGTAGGAAAATACTTAGAAACATTTGAAGAATTCCCTCCTCGTCAAAAAGCAGCAAGCTTTGGTCTTGATCAGGTAATGGAAAAACTTCAACAGCCTCACAGTAAATAACTTAATTTATTATGGCAGTTCTTAATTAAGAGGGCTCTTCGGAGCCCCTTTTTATATAAAGGCATTGCAATAGAAATTAAGAGGGAACACGCAAAATCAATGAGTTAAATGGAAAGTTTATAACAAGTGAACTATATCTAATTTATCGCTATTTGTTTACTTTTGAAATCAGAATTATGGTCAAGATGTATAAGGATATATATGACTAAGAAAAAACTTACCTACGTATTTTTGGTAATGTGGGTGAATATTATGTTGTTTTCACCAACTGTATTTTCTGCTGATTTTATTGGTAGCGAATCTTGTATTGATTGTCATAAAGAAGCCGTTGATGCTTGGCAGGGTTCGGATCATGACATGGCGATGAAGCATGCGGATAAAAGTAGTGTATTTGGTGATTTTAATGATGCTACTTTTGAGTTCGAAGGCAAAACTAACCGATTTTTCAAAAAAGGCAAAGAGTATTGGGTCAATATCGAAGGGCCTGATGGTCAATTTCATGATTATAAAATCAGCTATACATTTGGTTTCGAACCATTACAACAATACATGGTTGAGTTTGACGATGGGCGAATTCAATTAATTCCATTTGCTTGGGATTCAAGACACAAAAGTCAGGGTGGTCAACGTTGGTATCATTTATACCCTGATATGGAAAAAACCGACGAATTTTATTGGACTAATACAGGACAAAATTGGAATTTCATGTGCGCGGATTGCCACTCAACCAATGTACAAAAAAATTACGATTCAGAGAAAAATAGTTATGAGACTTCATGGACAGAAATAAATGTCAGTTGTGAAGCGTGTCATGGCCCTGCGAGTGAACATATTAAATGGAGCAAAAAGCAAGAGGGCTCTATTGGGCTTCATTATGGTTTTGATCGTGATCTTAGTAAATCAGTAAAAGAATGGGTATTTAAACAAGGTTCATCCATTCTTCAACCAAAAGCCATTCACAAAACGGATCAAATTACTGTATGTGCCCAGTGTCATAGTCGTAGAACCCAATTAAATGAGGCGCAAGCACATACAAAAGGTGAGCTTAATGAACGTTCTTTATTAGATAGCTACCTTCCAAGTTTAATTACGCCAGAGCTTTATCATAATGATGGTCAAATTTATGATGAAGATTATGTTTATGGTTCATTTATGCAGTCAAAAATGGCCAAAAAAGGGGTGACATGTACAAATTGTCATGACCCACACACGACAAAATTAAGCATTCCAGAAGAAGCAATATGCAGTCAATGTCATATCGCATCAGAATACACACCAGAGAAACACACTTTTCATTTAGCCAATACGGAAGCCTCTCAATGTACGACGTGCCATATGCCTGAAACGGTCTATATGGGAGTTGATGCAAGGCGTGATCACAGCTGGCAAATACCAAGACCAGATCTTAGTAAGAACATTGGTACTCCGAACGTTTGTACCCAATGTCATGAAGATAAAGATGATGTCTGGGCTGACGAGCAAGTTGGACAATGGTTTCCTGATTCTCCGTATAGAAACCAACAACACTTTGCCGTGGCATTCTATGCATCAGATATCCATTATCGAGGAGCCGGTGATGCATTGTCTTATACCGCTCAAGATGCGAAACAAGCAGGAATAATCAGAGGATCTGCATTACAGAGATTAAGCGCTTTCCCAAGTAAAAATACCTTAGTGGCTTTAGGACGAGCGGTTAAAAATAATGATGAGCTAATAAGACTAGGGGCCATTCAAGGTTCTGCGGGTTATAAGGCATTTGATCGTTGGCAAATTATCTCTCCTTTATTAACCGATCCTGTATTAGCGATTAGAACAGAAACAGCAGGCGCTTTAGCTGCTTATTGGTCTGAATTGAATCCATTACAAAGAGAGCAGTTGTCACCTGCACTAGATGAATACATCGAGATTCAAAAATTTAATTCTGACAGAGGCTTTGGTCGAACAAACTTAGGTAATGTATACCGTGCTCAGGGAGAGTTAGCTAAAGCGGAAGAAGCCTATTTAGGAGCAATCGAGATAGAACCGTATTTTGTGAATAGTTACGTTAATCTTGCTGATTTATATCGCTCTCAAGGTAAGGAAAATAAAGGATACAAGATATTAAGAAAGGGCATTAACGCGCAGCCTAATTCAGGAGCTCTTCGTTATAGTGCGGGATTATCGCTCTTACGGTTGAATCAAAAAGCGGAAGCGGCAGAGCGGTTTAAACAAGCGACTCAGATAGAAAAACAAAATGCTCAATATTGGTATGTATATGGGTTATCCATGGAATCCTTTAGTAGTCAGCAAGCGGCTGATGCATTAGGTCATGCTTTTACCATTAGCGGAAACCCTCAGCATTTATTTGTACAATGTGACATGTTATTGAAAAATAAGTCAAATAAAGCAAAAGCATGCATTAATGAATTACAGAAATACGCCCCTGAGAATGTGATTAATTCATTAAACCAACGTCTTAATCAGGTGAAGCCCAATTAATGATGTGTATAACCAATAGTTATAGTTAATTTACATACAATGAATATGGATAACGAATCGTATCGGGTTTAGGAGGAAGCATGAACCAAACGCAACAAGCAATAAATACACTTATGTCACAGGTTGAGCAATCAGTTATTGGTCAAGCTCATGTTGTTCGTTCATTAGTTATTGGGTTACTTACTCAAGGTCATGTTTTGCTTGAAGGTTTGCCCGGTACGGCAAAAACACGATCAGTAAAATCGTTGGCTGATAATTTACATACATCATTTGGTCGTATTCAGTTTACTCCCGATCTTTTGCCTTCTGATGTTACCGGAACAGAGGTTTATCAAGAGCAAAATGGTAAACCACAATTGAATTTCCAGCCTGGCCCTATATTTAACAGTATCGTTCTAGCGGACGAAATCAATAGGGCACCAGCCAAAGTTCAAGCCGCGCTTTTAGAGGCAATGGCAGAAGGAACGATCACCGTTGGCGATAGAACACATACTTTGCCTGATTTGTTTATGGTATTAGCAACACAAAACCCCGTGGAGCAAGAAGGGACATACCCATTACCAGAAGCGCAAATGGACCGCTTTATTATGAAAGTATCGGTTGATTATCCTGATGATGATGCAGAGCTAGATATTATTCGTTTAGTAAGAAGCGAAGAAAATCTTGATAAAAAACCATTGGATAAGGCGTGTTCAGAAAATGATACGACTCCTAAGCCTGATGCTATTCAATTGGATCCGTCGGTAGTTATGCAAGCGAGAGCTGAGCTGTCCAAAATTGAAGTTTCAGAAATTAGTGAGCGTTATATTGTGGCGTTAGTGATGGCGACACGTAAGCCTGAGCGTTACGAAGAATCTAATTTATCTCGTTGGGTTGAAGTTGGTTCAAGTCCGCGAGCATCTATTGCATTAGATAAATGTGCCCGTGCTTATGCTTGGTTACAGGGTAGAGATTATGTAGAGCCCGATGATATTCGAGCAATGGCGCATTCAGTTCTCGGTCATCGTGTTACGTTAAGTTATGACGCTTTAGCGGATGGTATAACGCAAGAACAGGTGATAAATGAATTATTGGATCACGTTGTTATTGGGTAGGGCTTTTGATGACAGAGAAAAGCACAGACGCACGCATACACTGTGAATATAGCAAACTGGTAAAATTACAGTCTCAAGCTGGTTTTTTTAGTTTGCTTCCTAACCTAAAATCAGGGACGGCATTGTCTGGTCGTCACTCTTCCGTATTTCGTGGACGCGGATTAAATTTTGAAGAGTTAAGACACTACCAATTAGGGGATGATATCCGAAACCTTGATTGGAAAGTGACCATGCGAACAGGCAAACCTCATGTTCGTTCCTATACCGAAGAGAAAGACCGAAATTTTATTATCTGTGTTGATCAACGCAGTAGTATGTTTTTTTCGTCGGTCGATACGATGAAATCGGTGGTTGCGGCAGAATTAGCCGCTTTAACAGCATGGCGCATTTTGCAAGACAGTGATCGTGTTGGTTTTGTCATTAATGCTACCGAGAAATTACACTGGTTAACCCCAAAACGTTCTCAAGGTGATTTACTCCATCGATTGCAATTGTTAGCAAGCTCAAATCAGTCTCTAAACGTGACGAGTACCGATGTTGATTCTGTTAGTTTTACACAATTTGTCACCTTGCTTGGTCGCTTAAAACTCAAAGAAGCCACGATTATTATTTTGAGTGATTGGAGTGGTGCAACTCCTGATGATGTTACTCATTTAAAACACCTTCAAAAGCATAATGATGTGCTTGGTGTTCTTATCTCTGATCCTTTCGAATCAATGTTTCCTTCATTAAATAATGAATGGGTTGTTGGTGATGGGGATTTTCAAATTAACTTAAATGATGCCAAAAAGTTTGATTTAGCGAATAAAGGACTTGCTGAGCATCAGTCATTGAAAAAAGAACAACTTATTCAATTAATGGCAGCAAAAGGACTTCCTACTGTAGAAGTGGATACGTCAGGATCTCATATTGAGCAGTTCAAGCGTGCAATAGGAGGGCGTCGATGAGCGTACATCAACCACCTAGCAGTTATATATTAAAAAAATTAAGTGAAGTGACGGTTCCTGAGCACGTCAGTTGGTTTCCTCAAACCATTGGATGGAAAATTCTCGCATTTGTATTGCTTGCATTTATTGTCTACAAAAGTGTGTTATGGCTAAAACGATGGTGGACAAATCGTTATCGTCGTGAAGCATTGGATGTGCTTTTATTACTGCGAGATTCACAAGTACCTAATCAATCTATCAGTTATGAAATATTTGAAGTGATGAAAGCGGTATTAGTGTATATCGACCCGCGTCGCTCTAATCAATTTGGAGATGCTTTTTTGAAAGCGCTTGATTCATATGGAAGCGATGACAAAGAGACATTTGATTCAGAATTAGGTGAAAAATGGATGCGCTCATTAGTTCAATCACAAAAAGCATTAAATGAACAAGAAATTGCAGCCTTATTTGCGTTGTGCATCGATTGGTTAGAAAGTCACAAAGATATAAAAACGGCGAGCCAAGACATTAAAAAAGGAGAGGATTATGCCGTTTGATCAACTTGAATTAGCAAATCCATATTGGTTATGGATGCTTCCTTTACCACTGATAATATATTGGTTTATACCTGCATATCGAACACGTCAATCAGCGATTAAAGTGCCATTTTTTGATGTGTTGGTTAAAGCGTTAGATGAGGAACCATCAGAAGGGGCAAGCCAATTAAGTGCAAGTTTATGGCAAAAAGCATTTTTGGTTGTGTCGTGGTGTCTGCTTATTTTTGCTTTAACAAAGCCAACGATATTAGGTGAACCACAAACCCGTGAAAGTTTAGGCCGTGATGTCATGGTTGTGGTGGATTTATCAGGTTCAATGGCTGAGCAAGACTTTGTCTCTAAACAATCATCAGATTCAGGCACAGTAAAGAAGATTTCACGTCTCGAAGCAACAAAGGAAGTACTAGCCGATTTTGTTAAGACACGCAAAGGCGATCGTTTAGGACTTATCTTATTTGGTGATGCTGCCTTTGTACAAACGCCATTCACGGCTGATCAATCCGTTTGGCTTGAATTGTTGAATCAAACAGACGTTGCAATGGCAGGGCAAAGTACTCACCTAGGTGATGCCATTGGCCTTGCGATTAAAGTGTTTGAGCAGAGCAGCGAAGATAAAGCGTCAGCAGAAGAAAAGGCAAAACCACGAGAAAAAGTCGCGATTGTTTTAACGGATGGTAACGACACCGGCAGTTATGTTGAACCTATTGATGCCGCGAAAGTTGCAGCAGCGAAAGGCGTGCGTATACATATGATTGCAATGGGTGATCCTCGAACTGTGGGTGAGCAAGCCTTGGATATGAACATCATTAATCGTGTTGCTAAAGAGTCTGGAGGTAAAGCATTCCAGGCGATTAACCGTGATGAATTAGAACAAGCTTATGATGAAATTGGTGAGTTAGAACCTCAACTTTATGAAAGTACGACTTACCGACCAAAGCAGTCAATTCACCAATACCCAGCAATGCTAATTGTTGCAATGTATTTGTTTGCCTTTGGTTTTGCCACTATTAGACGTCATTTTTCATCGTCTTCAAAAAAAGCAGGAGAAAAGCATGTTTGATCTTCTGATGTGGCAACAAATTGTCAATGAATTTCATTTTATTCGTCCACTATGGCTATTGGCCTTGATTCCATTAAGTATTGTTATTTATTTACGTTGGAAACAAGACAGCAAAAATGAGTGGCAGCAAGAATTACCAAAACACCTTCGTTCAGTGCTAACGGTTAATGATGTTGGTTGGAAAAAACAACTACCACTAAAATTATTGGCTGTTTCTATGCTCGTAGCCATTGTGGTTTGTGCTGGTCCCACATGGGAGCGTGAGGCTTCGCCATTTGGTGAAGATAAAGCCGCATTGCTTATTGTATTAGATAATAGTGAATCCATGTTGCAAAAAGATTTAGCTCCGAATCGATTAGAACGCTCTAAGCAAAAGATTCGAGATTTGATTGCACTACGTAAAGGAGGGAAAACAGGACTTGTTGTCTTTTCAGGAACGTCACATTTGGCTATGCCGTTAACCAAAGATAACTCCGTTTTTGCGCCATTCTTAGCGGCGATTCAGCCTGATATCATGCCTATAGAAGGGAAGAATGCAGAAAGTGCATTACCACTCATTGAGCCTCAATTAGGGACAGAGAGTGCGGGAACCGTGTTATTAATTACGGATGGCGCTAACCCTGAAACCATCGCGGCTTATGAGAAATACTTTTCTAAGAGTCGTCATCAACTGCTTGTGCTTGCTGCCGGTAATGAAAACAGAGCGAGTGACAATCCGATGGATTATGCCTCATTAAAAAAATTAGCAAGTAAAAGTGGTGGAAGCGTTATAAACGTTACTGTAGATGATAGCGACGTTCGTAGCTTAAACAGTAAAGTCGAGCGACATATGCAATTAAATAATGAATCAGCTATGCCGTGGAAAGACATGGGTTATTACCTACTATTTCCTGTTTCACTACTTATGTTGTCATGGTTCAGAAGAGGGTGGTTAGTGAAATGGTGCCTCGTGGTGGTATTGGTTTCCCCTACATTTTATTCAATGCCAACGTACGCAGAAACCGTAAGTTTAAAAGCGAAAACTCAAGAACCTGTTAAAGAAGTGACGTTATGGGAAAAAACGACAGATTGGTGGATGGATTTGTGGTTAACCCCCGATCAACAAGGGCAATGGTATTTTGATAAATCAGAATATTTAAAAGCAGCAAAAAGTTATCAAGACCCATTAATGAAGGGTACTGCGTATTATTATGCAGGTGAGTATAAGTTAGCTCACAGTGCTTTTATTGCTGTGAAATCTGATTTAGGAATGTTTAATGCTGCAAATGCGTTGGCTCGACAAAGAGAATATGTTGCTGCGAGAGACATCTATCGTATGTTGTTAAAGAAAGATCTCGATCCTGATTTAAAAGAAAAAACGCAGAATAACTTAAACGTCATGCAAGGCATTGTTGATGAGGTCAACCGGATGAGTGAAAGCCAAAAAGGCACGACAGATGGCCCAGAAGAGTCATTTGAACTGGGTGATGATAAGCCTAGAACCGGTGATGGTGCAGATGAAGAAGTGGACTCTTCTTTAATGACGAAAGAAAGTTTAAATGCAAATGAGATCTTAGGAAGCCAAGAGTTGGCAGACAAATGGCTTCGTCGTGTTGAGGCTGAACCAAAATATTTCTTGCGTGCCAAGTTTCAATTACAACTTCGTGAACAAACAAGTAATACACAAATGCAAAATGAAGAGGTGAAATAATGTCTCAGCATAATGATAAACGACGTTTAATACACCTTCTTGTATTTATGATAGTACTGCTTATTACGGTAAGTTTCAGTGCAAGATCCAATGCAGCGGACAAACTTGAAAGTGCTGATAATGTCTCGATTAAAACGTGGTTAAGTGAACCATCAAAAACAGATGAAGAGCAGAAAGCATATGCCATTAATCAACAAATTATTTTGTATATAGAAGTGGTTACTCCAAGATGGTTTACTGGCGGTACTCGCATTGCTGCAATTGATATTCCCAACGTTGCAGTGAAACAACGTAATCAACTTGCAACCAATTTTACTGAACGTAAAAACGGAGTAACTTGGACGCATCAACGCTGGGAAGTGACATTGTATCCTCAAAAAGCGGGTACTTATGTTATTCCTCCTACGGCGGTAAAAGTGCAAGTATCAAAAGAAGGTGTAGGTAATGTCTCAGGAACCATTTATACCCAAGCTCAAACATTTAAAGTAATTAAACCGTCTGGGTTACTTGATGATAAACAACAATGGGTGTCTGGTTTAGATTTTACCGTGCAACAAAAATGGGATACGTCTAATTCAGAACTCGAAGCTGGCGATTCTATAACTCGTACGATTACAATTAAAGGCGCAGATACACTTGCCATGTTGATCCCTGAAGTTTTGCCATCGACATCAAGTACGCATTATCAAACCTATAATCAACCACCTAAATTGAGTGATACACAAACTCGAGGTGACTATTTATCTCAACGAGAAGAATCTTCCGTTTATGTATTACAAACGGGTGGAGAAGTTACGTTTCCTGCTCTTGAGTTAGTTTGGTGGGATGTTGATGCAGGTGAATTAAAAACGATTAATATTGAAGGGCAAACCTTTGTGGTATCACACACTTTGCGCTCTTGGTTTATTGAATATTGGAAACTATTCGCAGTTTGTGTATCCATTCTTCTAATTCTTATCTTCGCTGTTATTAAAACCGTGCGTTATTATCAAACTCATCCACTTCCGGCATGGCTTGTATATTCTAGAGCAGTAAATAAAGAGGAGTGGGGAACGGTTAGAATGTTGCTTTATCGTTTATTGAGAGAAACAGATAGTCTCGTTGAGCTCAAAGCGTATGAAAGAAAGCAAGAATGGCAGAGTGAAACAACACAATTTCAAAATAAAAAGGTGACAACGTCACTATCTAAGCGGTTATGGAAAGCAATTAGTCGTCGAGATACTGCTAAATATCAATTAGGAGAAAGAATTAAATTTAAGAAGGCTTTGCCTCTGCTGAATAAGTATCGAATAAACAAAAAGAAAAAGTAAGATAATCAACACAGAACTGATGGACTGTACTTGTTTCATCTGCTCAGTTATATAAAGTGAAATCAGGAAGAATCAGCCGTGTCGGTTATTATGAAAAGCACAGAACTAAACTTGATCCCCATTTTTGTCGCCATCTATGAAGAGAAAAACCTTTCAAAGGCGGCGATAAGAATGAATATTAGCCAACCTGCGGTGAGCAAAGCATTAAAACGTTTACGAGAAATCTATGATGATGCACTTTTTCATCGAAATACGACAGGAGTAGAACCTACCGTTTTTGCTTCAGATATTTATCCCGCAATGTCTGCTGCACTTAAGAATTTTACTTCTACGTTGTCCGCATCAAGAGAGTTTGATCCTAAGACATCCAATCGAATTTTCTCAATTGCGGTTGTGTCTACGGTTAACTACTCATTAATACCAAAGTTGGTGAAGCAACTTCGTTTATCTGCGCCTAATATTTCATTAGAAATACATCCTCAATTTACTGAAGATTTAGAATCAGATTTACGTTTACAGCGTTATGATTTAGTTATCGATATGGCGATACGAGGACGAACTATTTTAAAATCTGAAGTGGTTTATACCGAAATATTAAAAGTTGTTTGCAGTAAAGATCACCCAAGAATAGGGGATTCAATTAGCCTTGAACAATTCTTAAGTGAAGAGCATGTTGCTGCGTCTCGTTGGCACAGCCGAAGCAGTTTATTGAATGCTGAAGATATAGGAGAGTTAGAAGCTCGCAATATTGTTATTCGTGCAGCTGGTGCTTTTGAGATGATGCCAATCATTGGCTCGACAGAGATGATTGGAATGTTACCTCAGTCAACATTGGATGATTTAGGTGATTATTATAATTTGAAGTCGTTGGATTTACCTTTTAATCGTCAACAACATGAACTATGCAGTATTTGGCATCCAAGTCGAAGTAATGACAGTGGTCATCGTTGGTTGCGTCAGCAAATTCAAAAAGCAGCAAAAAACGATTTTTAAACAAACAGCGCCGAACTTGCGGCGCTGTTTTTATTTGTGAAGAATTAATTTTGAATGAAGATTTTTAGTAAGTTTAGTTTTTATCTCTTACTAATCGTAATCCCATGTCCGACATAATAATGGACTGACTTGCAAAATCTCGTCGATAGTTTTCTGACTCATTTGCATCATAAGAAAAGCTACTGCCGCGAACTGATTTATGCACTAAACCACTTGCTTCGTCTCGTGCGTTGTTAGGGTTATCTTTTGGTGAAACACGGTAAAAATTATCATCATAGGCGTCACTCACAAACTCACCAACATTACCAGTCATGTCATATAAACCTAGTTCATTCGGTTGCTTCATTCCAACAGGGTGTGCGCGATTATTGGCATTTTTAGAATACCAAGCAACATCATCAATATTGTCTGAACCACTATAAATATAACCTTTACTTAAATTTCCTCCACGAGCAGCGAATTCCCATTCAGCTTCGGTAGGTAGTCGATAAGTTTCACCTGTCAGCTCATTTAATTTTTGAATGAAAAAATTAGCCTGCTGCCAACTTAAGTTATTAACTGGAACATTAGGATTTTGGAAATAGCTGAGAGAAGAGCCCATGACTGACTCAAAAATTTCTTGAGTAACTTCGAACTTAGAAATATAGAAATCATTCACCATCACGGTATGAGCCGGCTTTTCTGATTTTTTTGCTTCAGGCGTATTTGACCCCATTTCAAATTCTCCACCTTGAACGGACACCATATTTTGTTCAATTTTTTGAGTGATGGGATGTGGAGGTGTACTTGTGCATCCCAACAAAGCAAAGCAGAGGATTGAGATAGGCAAAAAAGTTTTGTTTTTGGTAAAAAAAGAGACGTTAAACATGACATCCTCAACAGTTATTTTTGTACGTTTATCATACAGTAACTTAACATTCCAAATTGGAATAACGTATATAACTAATAGAGTAGTTCTTTTTGTTTATTATAAAGTTAGAACTTACTTAGTGGCAAAACTATAAGGGTGGTTTTCTGTTTTGCTAGGTAAGTTCTACTTAACCAAATTCGTAAAATAATAGGAATCAATATGATCATTACTCAAGGCCCACAATTTCAAGGTAAAGCATCAAAACGATTACATGTTATGGCCAAGCCTATTGGTGCTGTATGTAATATCGATTGTTCTTATTGTTATTATCTAAGTAAAGAAGATTTACTTGAGTATAAAAAGGGTTGTTCACCTCAAATGGATGACGAAACACTTGAAACTTATATTCGTCAATATATCGAAGGGCAAAACACGCCAGAGATTATTTTTTCATGGCAAGGTGGTGAGCCGACGTTATTAGGTCTTGATTATTTTAAAAAAATTGTTGAGTTTCAAAAGAAATACCAACCTGAAGGGATCTTGATCTCTAATGATTTACAGACAAACGGTACGTTATTAACTGATAAATGGTGTGAGTTTCTTGCTGAAAACAATTTTTTAGTTGGTTTGAGTATTGATGGCCCTGAAATGCTGCATAATGCTTATCGTACCAACAAAGCGGGTCGTGGTACGTTTAAACAGGTGATGAATGCTGTTGAATTATTGCATAAACACAATGTGAAATTTGCCACGTTAACATGTGTGAATAATTTAACGAGCCGAAACCCTCTTGAAGTATATCGATTTTTACGTGATGTGGTGAAATCGCCACAAATGCAGTTTATCCCAATCGTTGAGCAAAAAACGTTTAGAACGGTTGCTCCTCAAACCGAGCAAATTGCAGCACAGTTGCGTCAAGGCGATAAACGTTTAATTCCTGGTAATAAAGAATCCATTATGGAGCCGTGGTGTGTTTCTGATGAAGCATGGGGCAATTTCTTAATTGCTGTATTTGATGAATGGACTCAGCATGACCTAGGTAAAGTATTTGTTCAGTATTTTGAAGCCAGTGTTGAAACATGGATGGGCCGTAAAAACCCATTATGTACATTAGGTGAGATTTGCGGAAAAGGCTTAGCAATGGAACACAATGGAGATGTGTTTGCTTGTGACCATTATGTGTACCCTGAATATAAAATCGGAAATATTCATAATGAAGAGCTGGATACATTAGCATTCAGTCGCAAACAACAAGAGTTTGGCTTTGCAAAATCAAAAACATTAACCACTCAATGTCAGAAGTGTGAATACAAATTTGCATGTCATGGAGAATGTCCTAAAAACCGTTTTATTAAAACACGTGACGGTGAACCAGGATTAAATTATTTGTGTGCAGGTTGGAAGAAGTTCTTTGCTCATGCGGATAAATCAATCGCTTATATATTGAAAATGCTAGGGAATCCTGTTCAGCACGGTAAATACAGCGATGCGAAGATGCAGCAAGTTCATCAAAATGCTTTTCCTACTAAGTTTTAATAATTTAAGCCTTAAGAGTACCTTATGAAAAAAATAGTCTGCATTAGTTTGTTATCCATATTGGGATTCTCTGTTCCTTCATTTGCAAGTGACAGTGTTGAGAAAGCTCCGTCGATGAATCAAGCGCAAAAGATGAGTCCTGAACAAGAGTTAGCGTATAGGGCTCAAAATAAAAATGAAACGATAGAAAATCGAGCTGATGCGTTACGTCAACTCGCTCGTTTTCCGAACCAAAATAGCTTGGTTGCGGTAGCTAGAGGATTAAAAGATCCCAGCCCTGTTATCCGAGAGGCGGCAATAACGGGATCAGAGTTATACAAATTATCTCATCGTTGGCGAATGATTTCGCCGTTATTGAGTGATCCTGAAATGAGCGTTCGTCTCGCTGCTGGTGTTAACTTGATGCGTGAATATCGTTCTATGAAGGCAGAACAACAGGTTCAAATGGAACCTGTATATAAAGAGCTAGTTGATACTTTAACATCGCAAAATAGAGAGGATACTCAACTGCAATTAGCGGACATATACCGCTGGCATGGTGAGTGGACTAAAGCCGATGTTATTTATCAAAAATTAGTTAAATCTGAACCTGAAAATGCAGAAGTATGGTTGAACTTATCAGATAATTTCCGTGGTCAAAATCAAGATGAACAAGCGCTAGCTACGTTAAATCAAGGTATAAAGCAATTACCAAAAGAAGCGAGTTTATTTTATTCAAAAGCATTAACTCAAGTGCGTTTAAATCAAAAAGAAGACGCGGCTAAATCAATTCAGACAGCTGCAACATTGGCTGATAATAATAGTTATTATTGGTATTTGAATGGTGTTCTACAAGAGAGTGTTGATGTGAAATTAGCAACGGAATCTTTTGAGAAAGCGTATTTAATTTCTGGTTCTCCAGAGCAGTTATATGCTGTGTGTGATATCTATGTGCGATATGGAAATGAAAAAGCAGATGCGTGTTTAGAAGAGCTAGCAAAGGTAGCGCCTGACTATGTTATTGAGCAATTAAAAGAGAAGCGTAAGTAATACCAACTCAAATAATTACTTGATTAGAAAATAAAAAAGCCGAGCATATCTAATATGTTCGGCTTTTTTTATTGTTTTAAGCTGGAAAGTTAGTGCATGATTTGCAGTTCATCTACTTCCATATCGATGCGAGTAGGGTTTCTTTGTAGCCATAGTAGACGACAAGTTAGTAAGATTGCTGATGTCGTTAAGCCACCAATAAAACCGAACCAAAAACCATATACGCCCATTGGTTCTCTAACCCAATCTGTCATACCAAGGATATAACCAGAAGGTAAACCAACTATCCAGTAGGACACAAAAGTACACTTAAAGATGGCGTTCATGTCTTTATAACCGCGAAGGGCACCAGCAGCAACGACTTGTACGGCATCAGTACACTGATAAATAGCAGCTAGTAACATTAAGCTTACCGCTAAAGTAATTACTTCTTGGTTATCTGAATACAAGTAAGCAATTTGTTCTCTGAAAATAAGAGTTAGAACAGCAGTACAACATGCCATCAACAAACCAAAAGCCAGACCGCAGTAGCTTGCTACTTTTGCTCCATCAAGATCTTTCTCACCTAATTTATGACCAACACGAATACTTACCGCAACAGCGATACTCATAGGGATCATAAAGATCAATGATGAAAAGTTAATCGCAACTTGGTGAGCGGCAACAACCGTAGAGCCTAATGGAGAAACCAGTAATGCAACAGCTGCAAATAAGGTAACTTCAAAGAAAATAGACAAAGCAACAGGAAGCCCTAGTTTGAAAAGGCGATAGATCTCTTTTCTTTGTGGTTTATTCCAGTTTTCATATAGATTTACGCGGCGTAATTTAGGAGCGATAAACGTATACAATGTCATGGTTAAGAACATCAACCAATAAACGATAGCGGTAGCAACACCACAACCAACACCACCAAGAGCAGGAGCGCCAAGCTCACCATAAACAAACATCCAGTTTAATGGAACGTTAGCGGCAAGACCGATGAAACCGATAATCATCGCAGGTGTTGTTAATGACAATCCTTCACAAAAGCTACGCAGAGTTTGGAATAATAAAAATGCTGGCGCGGCCCATAAAACGGCATGTAAATAACCTTGCGTCTTTTCGTATAGCTCAGGCTCTACATCCATAGCGGCAATAATAAAACCTGCGTTATATAAAACCAACATGATAGGAATCGAGGTTAATAGAGCAAGGTAAACACCTTGGTGGATCTCAAATGGTACTTTTTTCGATTTTCCTGAACCGTTCAGTTGAGCTACAACGGGCACAAGAGCCATTAATAGACCAACGCCGAACAATACAGAAGGTAGCCAAACGCTTGCCGCGATAGCAACGGCAGCCATATCAGTTGCGCTCACGCCACCCGCCATTACTGTATCAACAAAGCCCATGCCTGTTTGTGCCACACTTGCAATTAATACAGGTGTAGAAAGTTTAACTAATCGAACGATTTCTTTTTGGTATCTGTGCACTGCGTCACCGTATCAATATATTTGTAAATAAGGAGTTTAATTTATCGATTCATCATCACATAAGGATGTAATGAAGAAAAAAGGTCTGATTGAGTGCTTTGAACAGAGGAACTGTTAAAGGTAAGCAGAAAGGCGCCATTATATAGAAAACAGTGAGCTTCACAAAATGAAATATTCCAAGTATTGTAGATTATTGTAATAAAGTTGAGTGAGTTATTTATAACTCAAATAGTTAATGCAAAATTATTGGAGCTGAAAATGTTTACAGGTATCGTCGCAACCACGGCAAAAGTCGTTAACATTATAAAAAAAGACAAATTTCAAACTCACGTTATTGAAATTCCTGCGCCATATCATCAAGGTTTAGAAATTGGTGCTTCAGTTGCTCATAATGGTTGTTGTTTAACGGTAACTAAAATTGAAAATCAGCAAGTACATTTTGATCTTATCGAAGAAACGTTACGCTTAACGAATCTTGGTTTATTAGACGTAGGACAAGAAGTGAATATAGAGCGTGCAGCTCGTTTTGGTGATGAGATTGGTGGTCATTCAATGTCTGGTCATATTGTTGATGTTATGACGGTTCGTGAAATTATCAAGACGACAGAAAATTGCCAAATATGGTTTGATGTTCCAGCGCAGTGGACAAAATATATTTTACATAAAGGTTATATTGGGGTCGATGGGATCAGTCTGACGATTGGAGATGTCGATGAGAAAGGATTTAATGTAAATTTAATTCCTGAAACTCTAGAGCGTACCAATTTAAGTTCTCGAACAATTGGCGATAAAATTAACTTAGAGATTGATCCGCAAACACAAGCTATTGTAGATACCGTTGAGCGAGTGTTAGCGAACCAACAATAAGATCAACTAAAACAAGCCATCTTCATCATTATTGATAGAAAGACTTACCGATTGAGTATATGGGTTAATCTCCATATTAAATTCAATGGCACGATGGCAAGATGGACAGTCATCGTATACTTTTTTATTTGATTGAGATTGGTCGATAACCATATCAATAGAGTGATGGCAGTTAGGGCACTGGATATTTTTATTAATGTAATTATTCACAACAAACTCCTTTTACTGTTCTGTAATCGTAAATGCCAATTCTCATTAAGTTTCTATAGAATTGGTATAACGCATTAATGAATATCCATTTAATAGTAGAAAAAAGAGTTTGTTTCTGCAGTGAATTAAGTAAAAAAGTTGATTGATGCGATGTTTTAAGCCAAAGAGTTTAACATTAAACAAAAAATGAGATGGTAAGTACCATCTCATTGTATTTGTCGTGTGAATATATATCGTTAGTCATTTAAATTCAGCTTATCGATCAGCTGTTGTGCATGGAACATGTATTCACCACCAAACATATTGCAGTGATTTAATACATGATAAAGACTATATAAGTGCTGACGAGTCTCAAATCCTTCAGAAATAGGGGATATGGATTCATAACCTTCAAAAAAACTGTCTTGAATCCCTCCAAACAACTCAACCATTGCTAAATCACACTCTGCATCTCCCCAATAAGATGCGGGATCGTAACTGATTGGTCCTTTAACACTTAAAGCAATATTTCCATGCCATAAATCACCATGTAATAATGCGGGCTTAGGTTGGTGGTTATGAAGAATTAATTTACTATTTTTAACTAACGTATCAATATCACCAAGAACCATTCCTTTTTCTTTCAGTAATTGAAGTTGCCAACCTATGCGTTGCTCTGCAAAAAAACAATCCCAGCGACGGTGCCAAGTATTCACTTGTAATACGTTACCAAGATAGTTATCGCAATCGAAACCATATTCGAGCTGGTCACCCCATAGGTGGTGATTTGCAAGACTGACACCTAATTCATAAAAAGCGTCTTTATCCATACTTTTTGTTGGGAGGTAATTAAGAACTAAAAATGAATGTTCTTTGGTTGTTCCTATATGGATTGGAGAGGGGACAAAGATATGATCGGATTTATCAAGTTGAGTGAGGCTTTCTATTTCCGTTTCAAATATAGGAAGTTCTGCTTTCTCATTAATTTTGACAAAATAACGCTGACTTCCATTACTTATCATGTAGCAGTCATTTATTTCGCCGCCATTGACACTCTCACGTTCTGAGATAATGAAAGGGCGCTGGGTTACGTCAGAGATTTGTTTTGCAATAGCTTGCCACATAATATTACCTCACAATATCTGATAAACAGACACTAAGCATAGTATATTTGAGATAAATATCTGTGAGGTAAGACTAAAAAACGCCTCATTGTGAAAAGCTTATAGGCAATTCGTAACGAGGAAGTAATAAAGCGTAAAGAAAAGCTATTAAAGAAGTGATGCAAGTGTCAAGGTCAATGGAAAGCATTTGAGTGTCGATCTCAATTTTGATAAATTACTAGTTAGTTAATAATAAATTACAACTAAATGGACAGAATATGATTGTCAACACTGATGGATACCACGCATTAATTGAATATTTGACTGAACACCTTTCAATTTTTGCAAACCAACAAGGTGATACAGGAGAAGAGACGGTTGAAGATATCGTTAATGATCTTGTTGCTTCAAATTTGATGGTCGTTTTTCAGCAAAATCCTGAATTGGATCCTGATGTTAGATTTACACTGCTAAGAGAAGCTGATGCAGTTGTTGATGACTTAGGGGAAGTGCTAGCTGGAGCATGGATTCAAAAAGCGACGAATGAACAAGTAATGTTCTTAGATGATTATATTGGTTTAATTAAAAACTTGTTTGACAGCGCATTTAAATAATTAACGAATATAATGAAATGGTGAAGCTAAGTGAAGTAGGGGTATTTCACTTAGCTTAATTATATGGTCCGCCTCACTCTCAAACTCCTATGCTTAGAGTAGGCATGCAGAAATGAGGTGAATCATATGTCTTCCATCCAAATTTTAGGTATCGATTTAGGTAAACATAGCTTTCACGTGG